>DBFXIC010000527.1:0-8650 GCA_048455095.1 Anaeromassilibacillus sp. | reverse complement strand
ATCATATATAGGGCAAAAAACAAGTGCGATTCTATTTTATGATACGTTTTCTCTGCTTTTAACTGTGCCAACGCTCCGTCATGGGCTTTGCGGAACCTTCGCCGTCCGCTGATCCACATTCTTGAATGTCGGATATACGCCGTCCGCCATCTTCCAGACGCTGAAAACGGCGCGGTTTTGACGCGCGCCGTTTCCATATGAAAAATATAGAAAGAAGAAGACTTTGGTCGAACACCAAAATCAAGTTGTAAGCATGTAATCGGGCAGTTCTTGCGGCTGCGGACCGGCATAAGCGTTCGCGCCGTTCATCAGACTGCCGTTCTTTACGGCGAGGCTGCCGCCGTTGACGCCGTCCGGAACCTTGGTTTCCTCCGGGAGCGGCGCAGGGGTTGTAAAGTTACTGTTGACCGCCATATCCGCCCAGGCGTAATTGCCGGACAGGGACGCGTTGTTCTGTTTTCCCGCAATGCGGCCGAGCTGCTTATAATATCCAATAGGGGTCCAGATCTCCGCGTTCAAAGCCGTGCAGCCCTCCACGCGTCCGCCGCTGATATTTCCCACAATACCGCCGCTGGCCGTGCCGGAGGCGTTATAAATCTCGTTGGCCGACCAGCAGTCTTTTACGGAACCATTCTGCGTTACGGTTCCGGCAATCCCGCCGCTATAATCCCCTTCGACATCGCCCATTGCCCAGCAATTTTCCACGCTGCCGCTCATCACGCGTCCCGTGATGCCGCCGACGTACTGATTGCCGGTCACTTTGCCGGAAAAGCTGCAGCCGGTCACTTTGCCGTTTTCGACCGTACCTACGATGCCGCCGACCAGCATATTGTCATATCCCCGCGCATTGACGATTCCTTCGACCGTACAATTCTCAATCACGCCGCCTTTTTCAAGGGAGCCGGCCAAGCTGCCGATCCAGTTTTTCTTTTGGTTCCCAAATTTGATGTTGACCTCTTTCAGGACTACGTTCCGGACGGTTCCGCCGTCGATCTCCCCGAACATGCCCCGATAACTGCCGGGTTGCGTGATTTTCAGGCCAGTGATTACATGCCCGTTGCCGTCAAACGTCCCGGTAAAGGGATGCTCCTCCGTGCCGATAGGCGTCCATTCGCCCTTCAAATGGATGTCCTCCGTCAGACGGTATACCTTTTGTTCCGCCGTGCCCGCGTTGACCGCGCCGGCAAGCTGCTGCAGCCCTTCCGCGTCTTTCACTTCCACCACATTGTGTTCCGGGACGACCGGCGCGCCCGCTCCCTTGTCCGTCTGATACGCATTGACCACCAGGTTGCCATGGAAGTGCTTTCCTTGGAAAGCGTTATTCGTCGCCTCCGGCAGATACGCACCGACTACGTAGGTTTTTTCACCCGTCGTCGCCGGAATGATCACGCCCGGTGCGTAGGGTTTTCCCGCACTCTCCGGATTCAGATTGTCCGCTACGACCGTCCAGGCGCCGTCGATCTTCTCGAAGAGTACGATATGCAACACTTTTACCAGCCCGTTGGTGCAGGAACCGTCCTTGCCGGTCTTGTCCCAGGCCACCTTGTCGGGATTGCCCGTTTCTCCCAGCGTGATCTTTTCCTCACCGCCGCTCGGACATTTGACGGATGTCATATCCAGTGCTTCTGTGGAGACTTCCAGATAAACCGGCAGCGTGCCCGCGTTTTTAATGACCACCGGCTGAAAATACTGCGGAACAGGCGCGTAGATCCCGCTCTCGGTGTGCAGGTTGCCGTTACCCGCCGGGTTAATTTCCGCTTTGAAATCGTCGTACCTCATCGGACGCAGGTTTTTGAAGGTCAGCGGCACGCTTGTCATTTCGCCCGGCGTCAGGGTAATATCCAGTACGCCCGCCGAGAAATCCCCGCCCACCTTTTCCGTGTCCGCGAACCATGCCATGGTCCCGCCCGCCAGCAAACCAAACACCAATAAAAGGGAAATTGCCGACAGCAGCAGTTTTCTTTTTTTCATGATAATTCCTCCTCACTTTTTATTTTGGCCTCTGCACAGAATGAATTGAGGTTTCAAGATTATAACCAAAGATTCTCATGCTTTCTAACCAAATTCTATTACTGATCATAAGTCCGTCTGTTTCAAGCCGCAACAAATTGGATGTAATTGGTAGCTTTTTGGCCAAAACTGGATTGCAGATCGGAATATTTTCATATAAAATAGAATCACATCGGAGTGTGACAGCTCCTATTCACAGGGAGGGCGCGCATTGAATATTGCAATTATCGACGATTTGGCAGAATGCCGAAAAGAAATCAATGGACACTTACATACTTTTTTTAAGCAGCATTCCGTGGAGACCTCGCTTTCTATTGAAGAATTTCCCAGCGCGGAGGCGTTTCTCCAGCGCTTTGCACCGGACCGTTTTCACCTCATCCTGATCGATTATTATATGGATGGAATGACCGGATTGGAGGCCGCCGAACAAATCCGCGCAGCCGACCCCAACGTTGCGCTGATCTTTATTACGACCGACCGCGATTACGCGGTGGAAAGCTATTTGGTACAGGCCAGCGGCTATCTGGTCAAGCCGTTCCGCTATGAAGACTTTGAGCGCACCCTGCGGCTGGCCCGGCTGCGCAAGCTTGTGGACGGGGAATGCATTTCCCTGGAGGAGTCCAAGATTCTGTTAAAGGACATTGTTTACTGCGACGTAAATGGACATTATGCGCAGGTTCACACGACCGGCGGCCAGGTTCTGCGATTCCGCATGGCCTTTGCCCGGCTGGCAGAGCTGTTGGCTCCCTATACGTCGTTCCTTTCCTGTTACCGGGGATGCTTGGTCAACCTGAAGCGGGTAAAACGGCTGAACGAACTGGATTTCCTCATGGAGACCGGGGAAATTGTCGCATTCCGCAAAAAGGACCGGGCAGAGATTGAAAAACGCTACGCACAGTTTTTATTTGAACAGGCGAGGAGGATGGAGCTGTGATTGACACGCTGATGATTCTGCTGTTCCCTCTGCTGGACTTCCTGCCGTTTGACCTTCCCCGGTTCTGGTTGTTTCGGGACCGCCTCCGGTTTCCCTACCGCTGGATTGTGCTGCTCTGCCTGTCGCTGGGTATTGCAAACAGCGCCCTGTTCTATGTCATCAATTTGGGTGGGGTTGAAACCGCAGCGCAATACACCACACTGTTGCGGTACGGATTCATACTGTTTAAGACCCTGCTGTCGTTCTATCTCATCCGGGACAGCTTTTCCCGGAATATGTTTACCATCCTTTTGATGATCTCCTACGCGTTTTTTATCTTTGGAAATGCAAACTTTATTGAAACGCGCTTCTTTTTTGATTTCAGCGACGCGCACCCGTACCTGGTGTACAACGGTGCGCGAGCTCTCCTGCTTTTGATCACCTATCCCTTTATGCTGCACTTTTTGAACCATACGGTCCGGGACGCCCTGCGCATCGAAAACGCGGACGTCTGGAAATACATGTGGAAGATCCCGTTGATGGCCACGCTGTTTGGCATGCTCTACTGCACGGTGACCGATGTGTATGCCTTTGCCTCGTGGCAGTTCCTGATCTCCCGGTATTTAATGCTTGCGGGCTCCTGTTACGTCTCCTTTGTCCTGCTTAAAATTTTGCATATATCCAAGGATCAGGTCCAGTTGGAGGCCGCCCTGCACTATGCAGACCAGACGCTGACTGTCCAGAAAAAGCAATATGAAGCGCTTTCCAGTCATATGGAGGACGTCCGGCGGGCGCGCCACGACCTGCGTCAGCATCTGGCCGTCATTCAGTCCTATCTCGACCGAGGCGACCCGGACAGCCTGCGGGAATACATCGACCAGTATCAGAAATCCCTGCCGCTGGAAACGCATGAGGTCTACTGCCGCAACGAGGTGGTCAACGCCATCATCTGCTGCTATAGTGAGCTTGCCGCACAGCAGGGCATTCGCTTTGAGGCCAAGGCGGAATACCCGGATCCCTCGCCCATCCCCAACACGGATATTGTGGTACTGCTTGGCAACCTGCTGGAAAACGCGGTGGAGGCCTGCGCGCGCCAGGCCAGCGGCGAAAAATGGATTCGCCTGCATATCAAGCCGGCCCGGTCGGCCATGGCCATCACGCTGGACAACTCGTTTTCCGGCGAATGCCGGGAGGATAGCGGAAAATGGCTTTCTTCCAAACGTGCAGGTCCCGGCGTCGGCATCCAATCCATTGAAGCGATTGCAGAAAAATACAACGGTTTTGTCCAATTTCACACGGAAAAGACGGTCTTTATGACTTCTGTTTTTTTGAATCCCTGATGTGTTCACATATTTCCCCAACGGCCGCGCGGGGCGCGTATAAGCGCGGTCGTTGGGGAAATAATCCTACCATAGAAGAAGTCGGCAGTCCGCCGCTCTATGGGAGGCAAAACAAACATGAAAAATGGATGTAAATACGTTTGGCGCATTCTTGTGATTTTGTTGGTAAACGTGCTGGTGATTGCGCTGGTGGGCAACTACGGCGGGAGTGTGGAGACGCTCTCCAAGATGGGTTCTTCCGGGCAGGAGGTCCGCCAGATTCAAACAAAGCTGAAGGAATACGGGGTATACAACGGCGAGGTGGATGGAATCTACGGCTCGCAGACAAAGAAAGCCGTTATCGCTTTTCAGAAATACAACGGCCTGGCGGCGGACGGCATCGCCGGTGAACAAACACTTCGCAAGATGGGCATCGCCTCCGGCTCCGGACAGGGAGGGTTCAGCAGCAGCGATGTGGACCTGCTGGCCAAGATCATCTCTGCGGAAAGTCGCGGGGAGCCATACCAGGGCCAGGTAGCGGTGGGCGCGGTCATCCTCAACCGCATTGAACACCCCTCCTTTCCCAATACGCTGGGCGGGGTCATCTTCCAGCCGGGGGCGTTCTCCTGCCTGTATGACGGCGGCATCAACGCGCCGGTGGCCGATTCCGCATACCGCGCCGCACGCGACGCAATCAATGGCAACGATCCCTCCGGCGGCGCGGTCTACTATTACAACCCGGCAAAATCCACCAATAAATGGATTTTCTCTCGTCCGGTCATCACGGTGATCGGTAAGCACCGCTTCTGCTCCTGACCGGTCTTTGTAAGACGGCACTCCCCTTTCCAAATCTTTGTATTTAATGAAGTCAGGGCCCCTTTTTCATCAAAATCGTTTTGGTATTGTATCCTCTTCCCTTTTCGGTATTATTTATCGTCAAAACAGCCTGCTTTTGAACGGTGCCAGATTATAAACATGAAAACGGCGGATAAAACGCAACCATGCTGCGTTCTATCCGCCGTTTTATACGTCCTGGCCATTCACTTCCCCGTAAAAGGGGGCGCCGCTACGGGGCGCCAACAGTCTTTACAAGCCCGCCTGTGCCCCGCAACAGCTATTTTAAAGGTAAAATGGAAAAATCCAATTGTAGTCGCTGGCGTCTCTTTCAGCGCTCAGATTCAAATCAATTGCAACCGGAGTCATTGCGCATTTCTATTAGGGCTTTTACACGACAAATCATCCTTCTCTATGATCTGGTCCTGTACCAAATCATCTTCCATTATTGATCAGGTTCGGATACTGTCTATCAGTGGACGCCTCCATGTTCCAGACCGTATCGCTGAACCCCTGCGGAAGGGAACTCCAGCCCGCATCATTGGGTGTGTAAAGGTTTGCATATGTGGGAAGTTCCACCGCATATCCAATGTCCTTATTGGCATAGTAGCTTCCATAAACATACTTGGTGCCCGCCGCAAAGACATTCTGGAGATTGCCGCCCTTAATCCAGCCGACCATGCCGCCTACGCCTTTGTAGCCCTTGATATAGTTGTTTAAAATCACGTAGCTGTCTTGAATGGTACCATACTGGTTTCCACCTGCAATACCACCGATATATTTGATATCATTCTGGTATGCCTGGTCACCGGAAATATCAGAATTGATTCCCCCTACAAACCAGGACTGGGAAATCACACCAAAGTTCTTGCCGGTGATTCCTCCGACCCAAGCATATCCTTCCACGCCTGTATTGGCATTGCATCTGATAATCGTGCCGCTGTTCTGTCCGGCAATGCTGCCGCCTGCGCTGTCGCTCATGTTCAACGCACCGACATTGCCATATACATGAACATTGTCAATGGTAGCACCGGCATTATTAGCGCCGGTCACAATCCCAACGTTTCTGCCGCCGTATACGCCGCCAAAATTGGTCTGCGGGTTGTATTCCGAAGCGCTGACCGTCAGGTTTTTGATTGTCCCGCCATTGATGGCAATCAAACCGACATTGGTGTCATTTGATCCGTAATCTGCCGTAAGGTTGTTGATGGAATAATAACCGCCGTCAAATGTTCCGGTAAACGGCACGTCGCTCGAAGTCCCCCAGCCAATCGGCTGCCAGGAACTGTCGCTGAGCGTGATATCCGCCAACAGCAGAACATATGCGTTCATGTGGTCTTTTACCGCCTTCAGCTCTTCCTCTGTGGCTATTTCATACAGCTCCTGGGAGGTGGAAGCCGCCCTGGCCGTACGTCTGTAAGCAGCTGTAGACATCTGAACAACCGGGAGCCCCGTCTTGCTTACCACTGCTCCATTTTCCCAGGCAAGCCGCACGGACCCGTCCGATCTGACGATGTAGCCATTGGGCAGTTCCAAGGTCTCCGTTTCGTTCCCCTGATCATCGAATCCTGTTATACGCAGTTCGCTGATCATAACTTTCACCAACTTGCCATTTCCGGCCTTCACCTTGTCCACAACCGCCTGTGTCAAATAGAGCCTCGCAGGCACATCTTCATAATCCTGCGGGCCTCCGCCGGTTCCCACGCGGGCATATATATCCGCTGTGGCTATGTACTCATTGGCCTTTTTTACCGTCATGGTGACGTCACTGGCCGTCCAGACGCGATTTGCATAGGTAACTGTGATGATATCCGGGGTCACGCTAACCTTATCATAGCCGTCGGGCGCGGGAATCGAAGCCGTAGAATAGTCGAACAGGCCGTCCACCACCAGCTGGTACTGGCCGTTTTGCAGGACAATGGGGTTGCCCGCGTCGTCCTTTGCAGGGTTTCCGGCTTCATCGACCACATTGTAATACACCGTCGCATAGGCGACATTCGTCAGGGCATTGGATTTCATGACAATCGTCAGGCCCTTTTCGGCAACCAGCTTGCCGCCCTGCTCCACGATGTTCAGCCTGTCGGGGCTGGCGCTTACGTACTCGTACTGCGGATAGGTGGTCGTCTGTAGCCTTGCGATCTCCGCCATCATGGCCTTTTCATAATCCGCAAAGAGGACTTCCGTCGCGTCCTTGTCCACCGCGGCGGTGAAAGTGCCATAATGCAGAACGAGCCCGGTGGGATTGTCCTGATCAACCACGGTTATGCCGATCTCAACATCCTTTGTCTGGCCAGGTTCCTCCATTTTTTTCGCAAAAGCGACGATTTCCTGATACCGCTCTGTGACCTGGTTATTTTCAATTGCAATGCGGAGGATCACTCCGTCGTCCTTTGTCGATCTGGTCTGTGCGTTTGTTGCTGTGTCCACACCGGTGACATCATAACTCTTGTAGCCCAAAGAGTCCAGAAGCGCCTGGAGCTCAGCTTCTGTCAGATCATAATAGGTGGCGTCTTTCTCCGTCTGGAAAGTGTAATTTGTATCTGTAATAACGGCGGTGGTGTCCATCGCATCCTTAAAGGTGATATGAACCGTATGTTCAACCTTGCCACTTGGGCTCGGATCGCTGGAGGAGCCGCCCTGATCGCCCGGGGTCGCGCCGGAACCCCCGTCGGTCTGGAACGCGTTGACCACCAGATTGCTGTGGAAGTGCTTGCCCTGGTAGATATTTCCCGCTTCGGGCGGCAGATAGCCCGCGACGACGTATGTAACTTCTTTGCCCGCTCCCAGGATCACATTCGGATTATATTGGGGGTTCTCGCCGCCGGTCGCCGGGTTCAGGTTGAGCGGGATTTTCTTTTCTTCGTCCACCATCACGCGCGTCCATTTGTTGTCCGCATTCTTATAGTAGACGTAGATTTCCAGGATGTCTTGCAAGCCGTTTGTACACGGATCGGTTGGATGCTCCTCATCCTGTTTGATGGTATTGGAGTGGCTGGAGGTGACGCCGGTGTGCACCTCGCCCTCGCATTTCTCTATCGCATCTTTGTTGACTTCCACAGTGAAGCGCAGATATGCGGGCAGGGTGCCATCGTTCTTGACAACCACCGGCTTAAAGTATGCCGGGACGGGATTGTAGTCCGTATCCTGCATGCCGTTCGCGCCGACGTTATTGTCCCACTTGCCCTTTGGATTCGGCTTTTCATCCAGTTCCGCATAAAATTTGTTGTACAACATCGGGCGCAGGTTTTCAAACTCAAGGCTCGCCACCTGCGGGTCTGTCTCCTCCCCCGGCCTGACGCTGATGTCCAGTACGCCCGCCATAAAGTTGGCGTTCACCTTCTCTGTATCGGTAAACCATGCCATGGTGCCGCCTGCCAGCAGGCTGATCACCAAGAGGATGGAAACCGCCGAAAGGGCGATCCTGCTCTTCTTTGTCCTCATTTTTCTTTCCTCCTGTCTTTTTCGTTACATTTTGGCCGTTAAACGGTCAGGACGCGACTCTCAGAGAAAAATAGTTAAAATCTCCCTGATGCTTATTATCATTATAACATTTTTCATTTGCATTTTATATGAG
>DBFXIC010000526.1:0-7364 GCA_048455095.1 Anaeromassilibacillus sp. | reverse complement strand
ATGATAGGGACATCAATTGCTGCCCGGCCGGCGGATCGGTACGGGCGGGGAAACGGGGGAAGCAATGTCTGACGTAATCAGAGTATTTGTAGAGAAAAAACCCGGCTTCGACGTGGAAGCACAGCACATGAAGGCGGACCTGGTGGAAAACCTGGGGATGCCGGTCGAAGATTTAAAACTGCTGAACCGGTACGACGTCTCCGGGTTGAGCCGGAAGGAATTCGAGGCCGCGCGCGGTACGATTTTCTCCGAGCCGAACGTCGATACCGTTTATGACGAGGTGTATCCGCTGCCCGAGGGGTATTCTGTTTTTGCCATGGAATATCTGCCCGGCCAGTACGACCAGCGGGCGGACTCCGCGGCCCAGTGCGTGCAGCTGCTCACGCAGGGCGAGCGTCCGCAGGTAGTCACCGCGCGCGTGGTTGCCCTCAAAGGAAAGCTGGATAAGGAAAAGCTGGACAAAATCAAGAACTATCTGGTGAACCCGGTGGAAAGCCGCCTGGCCTCCCTGGACAAGCCCGAATCCCTGGACATGCAGGCCGATGTGCCGCCGGATGTGGCGCGCGTGACGGGCTTCATTTCCTGGAACGAGGAAGAAATGGCGGCCTACTACGCACAGATGGGCTTCGCCATGACGTTGGAAGACCTGCTCTTCTGCCGCGACTATTTTAAGAACGAGGAGCACCGCGACCCGAGCGTCACGGAGCTGCGCGTAATCGATACATATTGGAGCGACCATTGCCGCCACACCACCTTCTCCACGCGTCTGGAGCATATCAAAATTGCCGAAGGCGTGCTGAGCGGCGCAATCGAGGACGCTCTGCAGGCGTACTACGATGCACGCAAAGAGGTCTACGGCGACCGGACGGACAAGCCCGTCTCCCTGATGGATATGGCGGTCATGGGTATGAAGCTGCTGCGCAAGCGCGGCCAGATTCCGGATCTCGACCTCAGTGAAGAGATCAACGCCTGCTCGATCGAGGTGCCCGTCACCATCGACGGCAAGGAAGAAAGATGGCTCGTCCAGTTTAAGAACGAGACGCACAACCATCCGACCGAGATCGAGCCGTTCGGCGGCGCGGCCACCTGCCTGGGCGGCGCGATCCGCGACCCGCTCTCCGGCAGGGCGTACGTCTATCAGGCCATGCGTGTCACCGGCTCCGGCGACCCGCGCGTCCCGTTTGAGGAGACGCTGCACGGCAAGCTGCCCACCCGTAAGATCACCACGGGAGCGGCCAGCGGATACAGTTCCTACGGCAACCAGATCGGCCTGGCGACCGGCCAGGTCACGGAATTGTACGACCCCGGCTATGTGGCGAAGCGCATGGAAATCGGTGCGGTCATCGGCGCATCCCCGAAGGAGAACGTGGTGCGCGCGCAGCCGCAGCCCGGTGACATCATCGTGCTGCTCGGCGGAAGCACGGGCCGCGATGGCATCGGCGGCGCAACCGGCTCCAGCAAGGCGCACACGGAGCAGTCCGTCGAAGTGTGCGGCGCGGAAGTCCAGAAGGGCAACCCGCCCACCGAGCGCAAAATTCAGCGCCTGTTCCGCGACCCGAAGGTCTCCCGCCTAATCAAGCGCTGCAACGACTTCGGCGCGGGCGGCGTGTGCGTGGCCATCGGTGAACTGGCCGACGGTCTGGAAATCGACCTGAACCGGGTCCCGAAGAAATACGAAGGCCTGGACGGCACCGAGTTGGCGATCTCCGAATCCCAGGAGCGCATGGCGGTCGTCCTCTCCCCGAAGGATGTGGACGCATTCTGTGCTGCCGCTGCGGAGGAAAACCTTAACGCGCAGGTGGTGGCCGTCGTGACCGAGTCGCCGCGCCTAAAGATGGAATGGCGCGGGGACACGATTGTGGACATTGCACGCTCCTTCCTGAATACCAACGGCGTCACCCAAAATACGGACGTCGAGATTGAAGCGCCCGACCCGGACAAGAATTACCGCAAGCAGGTGCCCGACTGCCTCAAGGGCAAGCCGCTGGCACAGGCGTTCCAGGAGAATCTCGCGCGGTTGGAGGTCTGCTGCCAGAAGGGTCTCGCCGAGCGCTTCGACGCGAGCATCGGCGCGGCGACGGTCCTGATGCCGTTTGCGGGCAAATACCAGCTCACGCCGGAGGAGGCCATGGTGGCCAAGCTGCCGGTGGGCAGCCGCGAGACGGACGATGCAACCGCGATGAGTTATGGCTACATCCCCGGGATCGCACGCTTTTCGCCGTTCCACGGCGCGGCGTACGCGGTGGTGGAGAGCCTTTCGAAGCTCTGTGCCGTGGGCGCAGACCCGCTCACCTGCCGCCTGACCTTCCAGGAATATTTTGAGCGCCTGCGCACCGACCCGAAGCGTTGGGGCAAGCCTGCCGCTGCGCTGCTGGGCGCGCTGGCCGCGCAGTTCGGCATGGGCCTGCCGTCGATCGGCGGCAAGGACAGCATGTCCGGCACCTTTGAGCAGATGGACGTGCCGCCCACGCTGGTCAGCTTCGCCGTCGCCATGACAAAGGCGAGCAAGACCGTTTCCGCTGCGTTCCAGCGCGCGGGTTCTCGCGTGGTGTTGGTCCCGCTGCCGGAAGACGCAAAGACCATGCTTCCCAACTGGGATCGCCTGAAAAAATATTATCAGGGAATGCGCGACCACATTGCGGACGGTACCATCCTCTCCGCCTCCGTCGTTAAGGAGGGCGGCGCGGCCGCGGCAGTGGCAAAGATGTGCTTCGGCAACGGCATCGGCTTTGATTTCGACACCGTGGACGAGGGCATCCTCTTTGCGCCGCTGTCCGGCTGCATGGTGGTCGAACTCGCAGAGGATGTGGTGATCACCAACACCAACGCTGTGCTTTTGGGCAAGACTGTGGAGATCCCCTCGGTACAGATCGGTGGAGAAATTCTCCCGCTCGACGAGCTCGTGAAGAGCTGGACCGGCACGCTGGAAAAAATCTTCCCGAACGGCGCGCCGTCGGTCGCCGTGACCGAGGATGTGCCGCTCTATACGGAGCGCAGCGCAAAGGCCCCGGCCATCAAGGCGGCAAAGCCGCGCGTGTTTATCCCGGTATTCCCGGGCACAAACTGCGAATACGATTCCGCCCGCGCGTTTGAAAAGGCGGGCGCGGAAACCGATGTACTGGTGGTGCGCAACCTTAGCTCCGCCGACATCGAATATACCATCGACCGTATGGAAAAGGCCATCCGCAACGCGCAGATCATCATGCTGCCAGGTGGCTTCTCCGGCGGCGACGAGCCGGACGGCTCCGGCAAATTTATTGCGACCACCTTCCGCAACCCGAAGATCGCGGAAGCGGTTATGGACCTGCTGAAAAATCGCGACGGCCTGATGCTGGGCATCTGCAACGGCTTCCAGGCGCTCATCAAGCTGGGCCTGGTGCCGTATGGCGAGATCCGCGAGCTGAGCGAGACAGCGCCGACCCTGACCTTCAATACGCTGGGTCGCCACGTATCCCGCATGGTGTACACGCGCGTCGCCTCCGTCAAATCCCCGTGGTTTGCGGCGGTGAACGCGGGCGACGTGGTCGCGGTTCCGGTATCCCACGGCGAGGGCCGCTTTGTCGCGGACGACGAGACAGTCGCCAGACTGATCGAGAATGGCCAGATCGCTACGCAGTATGTGGACCCGGAGGGCCGGCCGAGCGGTGACATCGCCTGGAACCCGAACGGCTCCGTCTGCGCCATCGAAGGCATCACCAGCCCGGACGGACGCATCCTGGGCAAGATGGGCCATGCCGAGCGCAAGGGTGAGAATCTTTACAGCAATGTGCCGGGTGAGAAAGACCCGCGTATTTTTGAATCCGGTGTGGCATACTTTAAATAAGCGGATGCCGACAATCAAAACATTGGGAGCGAAATAAAAGAATGAACGACTTTTTCAAGCGCACTTGGGCGGAGATCAACCTGGACGCTATTGCATACAATTTTCATCAGATCAAGGGGCGTCTGCGCCCGGAGACGAAGGTCTGCTGTGTGGTCAAGGCGGATGCTTACGGCCATGGAGCGGAGCTTCTGGCGCGTGAATATGAGGAATTGGGGGCCGACTGGTTTGCGGTCTCCAATCTGGAAGAGGCCATCCAGCTGCGCAATGCGCAGATCGGCCTGCCGATTCTGGTGTTGGGCTATACGCCGCCGGAGCTTGCTTCGGAACTGGCAAATATGGACGTGGCACAGGCGATTCTTTCCCGCGAATACGGGGAGCGCCTGGCCGCCTGCGCCCGGGAGGCGGGCGTAACCGTGCGCGTGCATATCAAGGTGGATACGGGCATGGGCCGCATCGGCTTTCTGTATCAGGACCCTGCAAGGGACGCGGGCGCGGTGGAAGACATCGCCGCGCTCTATCACCTGGAAGGGTTGGACCCGGAGGGGATCTTTACCCACTTTGCCGTGGCGGACGAGGGCAATAACGGGCGCGGCTACACGCTGATGCAGCTGGACCTCTTCCTGAAGCTGATCGACCTTCTGGAACAGCGCGGTATGACGTTCCGCCTGCGCCACTGTTCGAACTCTGCCGCTGTCCTGGATTATCCGGACGCGCAGCTCGACATGGTGCGCCCGGGCATCATCCTCTATGGCCTAAATCCTTCCAGCGAGAT
The DNA here is from genome assembly GCA_048455095.1 of Anaeromassilibacillus sp. GTDB lineage: Bacteria > Bacillota > Clostridia > Oscillospirales > Acutalibacteraceae > Anaeromassilibacillus. The sequence continues at coordinate 2,769 of DBFXIC010000526.1, read as the reverse complement.
CAAGGAACCACTGGACCTGCGTCCGGTAATGGAGCTCAAATCCATCGTCTCCATGCTCAAACCGGTGGAACCGCAGACCAGTATCAGCTATGGCCGCCGGTTCACGACGAAAAAGCGGACCATGGTTGCAACCGTGCCGGTTGGCTATGCGGACGGGTATCCACGCCACCTGTACCACCGCGCCAGCGTGCTGGTGCATGGGCAGCGGGCAAAGATCATCGGCCGTGTGTGCATGGACCAGCTGATGGTCAATGTGACGGACATTCCCGACGTGAAAGAGGGGGACGTCGTCACACTCTTTGGCCACGATGGGGACGCAGTCCTCTCCGTGGACGAACTTGCAAAGTACAACCATACGATCAGCTATGAGCTGGTATGCCTGCTTAGCAAGCGCGTGCCGCGTATCTATTACCGCGGCGGGGAAGCGGTTGCAGAGCTGGATTATCTTTGCTCCGGCAACATGACCTGATTTTCAAACGGGGCCGTAAGGCCGCCGCTTTACTGGCCGTTGTTGTCATCCGGAACAGGCTTTAAGGAGGTCGTTCAGATGGAAATCCATATCCGGCCCGCAAAGCCAAATGAGGCGGAAGCTTTGACGCGCATTTCATTTGCATCCAAACGCCACTGGAAGGACCCGGAGGAATATTTCCGGGTGTGGAAAGACGAGCTCACCATTACGCCGCGCTATATCCTGGAGAACAGAGTCTTTGCGGCAGAGGCGGACGGGAAGCTCGCCGGGTATTTTTCCATTGTGGAGGTCAAAAAAGCCTTTCATGCGGGCAAGGTGCCCGTGCGCAAGGGCTTTTGGATGGAACACCTCTTTTTGACCCCGCAGTACATCGGCAAAGGGATTGGCTCCCGCCTGATGCGCTTTGCGGAAGCGTACTGCCGGCAGAACGGCATCGCGAAATTATATATTTTCAGCGACCCACACGCAAAGGGATTTTATGAAAAGATGGGTGCGGCATATTTGGGCGAATCGCCCTCCAGCATCGAAGGGCGTACCGTGCCGCTGTTCTCCTATGCGGTGGCGGATGGGACCGGCCGCCGGGCGGTCTAATGTTTGATAAATTGCAATAATCAGATTTTAAAACAAAAATGGCGCTTTCCAAAAGCTCATGTGGCTTTGGAAAGCGCCATTTTTATTGGATGACCTGTTCCAGATTTTCAAATACCTCGTCGTCAAAAAACTCCCGGACGCTGATTTCCAGACCGTCGCAGATCTTTTGAATCGTGACAACACCGGGATTTTTACTTTTCGAATTCAACATGCTATAAATTGTGGAGGGCGAAACTCCACATAAATTTGCGAGTGCATTGACAGCAATGTTGCGTTGGCAACACAAAGCCTGAATTCGCCTTGCAACTGCCTCTTTGGCATTCATAGAATACGCCTCCACTTTCGATATATCGCATATTTAGTGTAGAATGATTTGCGATATAGCGTATGGGATATATCCCAAACGGTGAATTTCGTGTTATAATGCCTTTATGATATGGGATATATCGCAAAGTAAGACGTATGATGCATATTTGCTGTTTTACGGGACATCGGGACGCGCCGGAGGAGATCGCTCCGATTTTAACAGAAGCGATAGAGCAGCACATCGCAGAGCATGGTGTAACGGAATTTTTGGTCGCAGCTATGGGAACTTTGACCGTCTGGCGTTTTGCGCGCTTGTAAAGGCAAAGAAGCGGCACCCAAACATTATCTTATATCTGTTGCTGGCCTATCTTCCAAAACCAGGAAAGGTAGAGAATTTGGAGTGCTTTGACGGGACGCTCTACTTTGAAGGAATAGAACGGGTTCCTCCCCGTTTGGCCATCGTGGAGATGAACCGGCGCATGTTGGAGAAGTCGGATTATTTGATTTCCTATGTTGCGCGTGATTGGGGAGGTGCGGCGTGAACTTATCACTATGCCTGGTAGAAAGGAAAATTGATGATTACGAATTTGGGGGAACATAGTAAAATGTCCGGTGGGTTATGACCATTGGGCAAGTGACCAAACATATATTATAGATAGACCTATGGAAAGATGGTCTGTAGTCCCCCAGAAATGCAAAGCAGCCGCCGGACGAAACGTTCCGGCGGCTGCTTTGCATGAGAAAAAGGGGAAAAATACAGGGGGAAGTCAATTAACAATCAATAATTCTTCACAAGAAGCTGGAAATATGCCTGCGGATGTGCACAGACCGGGCAGATTTCCGGTGCTTTCTTACCCACCACAATGTGGCCGCAGTTGGAGCACTGCCAGATCATGTCGCCCTCTCTGGAAAAGACGAGTCCTTCTTCCACATTCTTGAGCAACGCAAGATAGCGGGCTTCATGCTCCTTCTCGATCTTGGCGACCATTTCAAACAGCGCGGCGATGCGGGTAAAGCCCTCGGCACGGGCGTCCTCTGCAAAGCTGGCGTACATATCGGTCCATTCATAGTTCTCACCCGCGGCGGCATCCTTTAGGTTGGTGGCGGTATCTGCGATTTCGCCGCCGTGCAGCAGCTTAAACCAGATTTCCGCATGTTCTTTTTCGTTATGCGCCGTTTCCTCAAAGAGGTTGGCGATCTGGACGTACCCGTCCTTGCGCGCTTTGGATGCGTAATAGGTATATTTGTTGCGCGCCTGGGATTCGCCCGCGAACGCTGCCAGCAGATTTGCTTCTGTCTTTGTACCCTTGATATTTTCCATGATAAAATCCTCCTTCAAAATAGCACTTTTAAAATTAATAATTATTATCGATTTGATGTCTATATATTACCAGTACAGGGGG
>DBFXIC010000525.1:0-2693 GCA_048455095.1 Anaeromassilibacillus sp. | reverse complement strand
CACTACAATGCGCTTAAATGGCCGAATGCGCCCTTTGCAGAAGATACAAGCAGGCAGGATCGGCGCTTTTGCCTTTGCCGCCACCAAGATAGCACCCGCCTTCGGCTTAAACGGCGAATTGTCGAACACACAGCGTCCCTGCGGGAAGATGCCGACCGCGCCGCCGTCTTCCAGGATGCGCACAGCGGTACGCACCGACTCCGCGTCCCCCTTGTCTCTCCGGACGGGAAACGCGCCAAAAGCGTATAAAAGCCTACGCGCCAAAGGACCGTGCTCCTCAAAAAGCTCCGACTTCGCCATAAAACGAATTTCCCTGGGCGTGGGCAGCGCGATAAAAAATGGATCAATCACGGACCGGTGGTTGCTGCAAATAATGACCGGCCCTTCCTTTGGGATGTGCTCCGTGCCCTCAAAGCGCAGGCGGAACAAGAGTCTCCCCACCGGCATCAAAAGGGTTCTCCAGAACAGATAAGCCGACATATTTGTTCCTCCTTTCTGCGACGTTATGTAGAAGATAGAAGAACATCAACCAGGCTTCAAGCGGTTTTCTGTTCCAGCTCCGCCAAATCGCGTTCCCGCAATTCCCGAATTTTCTCCATCACCAGGCGGCTGGCGTTGCGGAATTCCACGCAGTTCCCCTCCTGAATCCCCAGATCCTCAAACGGGATCAGTTCCCCAAAGGAGACAATCGCCCGATGGAATAGCTTTGTTTTTTTGCCGCCCACCGGCGTGATACAGACGGGCAAAACAGGAGCGTGGTTGTTATAAGCGAGCATGACCGCGCCCGCCTTTGGTTTCCCCAGCTCGCCGTCCTTGGAGCGTGTCCCTTCGATAAAAACGCCCACGGCGCACTCCTTATGGAGCAGCTGCGAAGCGGTATCGATTGCTTCCACATCGCCCTTTCCACGCTGCACAGGGAACGCGCCAAGCTTTTTCAAGATAAACCCAAACGGCTTGAACTTATAAAGCTCCGCTTTTGCCATATAGAAAATCTGCCTGCGCTGGGAACACGCCAAGCGGATTGGGTCGGAATTGGACAAGTGATTACAGCAGACCACCACGCGGCCCTTCTCCGGGAAAGCATCCCTGCCCTTGACCGTATACGGAAAAAAGGGGATAACAATCCCTTTCGCCAGGGCCCTTGCAAACACATAAAGAGGCATCGACTTCATACACAGACCACCGTTCTCCGGAAATCCCGGTATTGATTGTTTTCATCCCTCTTTAATCGGGGATAAAAGCGCTTGTGCGGATTACAGCTTGCTCTGCACCGTCTCCAACAGGCGCTGCAGCGCCTGCTCGCGCGTCAAGCCGGTGCTATCCACCAGCACCGCATCGTCCGCCGGGACCAAAGGCGCCACCGTGCGATGGGAGTCGTCGTAATCGCGCTGCTTCAGTTCGGTCAGGACCTGCTCGTAATCGGCCTGCATGCCTTTTTCCAGAAGCTCTTGATACCGTCTCTGTGCACGTTCCTCCGGAGAGGCCGTCAAAAACAGTTTTACCTGCGCATGGGGTAAAACCACCGTGCCGATGTCCCGGCCGTCCATTACCACATTGTTTTTTTTAGCGAGGTCCCGCTGCAAATCGAAGAGAAAATCGCGCACCTGCGGCACTGCGGAGACATTTGAGGCGGCGATGGAAATATCTTGCGTCCGGATCGCGTCTGAAACGTCCTCTTCGCCCAGGAACACCCGCTGCTCTCCATTTTGGAATGCAAGGCGCACCTGCACGCCCGTCAGACGGGCAGCAACCGCCTCATGGTCCGCGGTGGGCACGCCAGCCCGGCGCATATACAGGCCGATGGCGCGGTACAGTGCCCCCGTATCTACATACACGTATCCCAGTTCCTTCGCCAGGGCGCGGGCCATGGTGCTCTTTCCAGCCCCGCCCGGGCCGTCAATGGCAATCGCAATCATGTTGTATCCTCCCTATGTCATGGAATTTGCCGCAAGCCGCCCAGTGCAAAAGGCGATTTGCAGGTTAAAGCCACCGGTGTAGGCGTCTACGTCGATCACCTCGCCCGCAAAATAAAGCCCCTGCACCAGTTTGGACTCCATCGTCTTTGGGTTGATTTCTTTAACCCGGACACCGCCGGAGGTGACGATCGCTTCCTCAATCGGCCGGAACCCGGCAATTTCCACCGGATATGCCTTGAGCAACTCCACAAAGGCGCGCCGCTGTTCCCGGGTGATCTGGTTGCATTTCGTGTCCGGCGCAATGCCGGAGCAGCGCACCATCACAGGGATCATCTTGCGCGGCAGCAGGGCCGAAAGGGCATTCGCAAAATCGCGGTTTTGGTTTGCCTCAAAATCGCGCTGCAGCCGAACGTCCAGCTGCTCCGGACGCAGCGCGGGCTTTAGGTCGATCAAAATCCGGTACCGGCCCGGCGCCATGTCCCGCATGTGGGCGCTGGCACTCAAGATCATGGGACCGGATACACCGAAATGCGTGAAAAGCATCTCTCCAAAGTCGCTGTAAATGTCCTTCTTTTTTACGGTATCCACCACGCGGATGGCCGCATTTTTTAGGGAGAGGCCCATCATCTCCCGGCAGTCCTCCCCCGCCACCTCCAAGGGCACCAGAGAGGGACGCAGTGACGTGACGCTGTGCCCCGCCTGCTCCGCAAGCATATAGCCGTCTCCGGTGGGGCCGGTACCGGGATACGAAGCGCCGCCGCACGCCACAAGGACGTT
>DBFXIC010000524.1:0-6706 GCA_048455095.1 Anaeromassilibacillus sp. | reverse complement strand
TCGCGCCGGGAGGCCGGTTCGTTCCGCCGGATATAGTCGAAAATCACCTGCAGGTTGGTCGCCCGCATGGTTTCACTGTTGATGTTGCCGAGCATCTGCGATTCCCCCTTTTCATCGATCCCGGCGGAATCGATTCCATTTCATTTAATACACGCAAAGTCCGCCGCACATTTTCAACACTCTGTGAAAGACCTACCGAAAAGCGATGCGAACAGATTCCCGTGTTACGGCGCCATTGCCATCCTGCAACACATGAAGCGTGCCGGGACCATTCTTTGCAACCTGCTGGAAATCCAACCGGTTGCACGCACAAACGTGCAATGCAACCGGCCGTTTTCACAGTATTCACTTATGGGATTGGATAGGCAAAATCATTGCCCGTTTCACACAGGCGGTCGATTTTCCACCTGTGTACACTGTTTTCAGAAGATGTTACCGATACTTTTCACGGTATCCGTCAACCGATGGTCACTGTGCAATGCTTCACGACGTTCTGGCCCGGGAGCATGGTGTAGACGCCCGTGCTCTGGCCCGGCGTTCCAATTGCATAGATTCTGTAATAGCAGTCGTTGCCGATCTTCGCCACAAACTGGGTCTTCAGAACGCCGCCATTGCCGACGGTGAAGCTCGGGACTTCGCCCTTGCCATTGACCACAGTCATCTTGAAGCAGTAGGCGCTGCCTCTCTTGAGCGTGAAGTTTACCGTTGTGTCGCTTACGATATATGCGCCCGATGCTGCAACGCTCTGGCCTGCCGCGACGATGCCGGTGCTGCCGTAGCTGTTGCCCGGCACAGAGGTCTTGCTGCCGGAGCCGCCCTTGGACGGTTTATCCGGGGTGGGAACAGGCTTATTGTCATTCTCTTTCAGGCCGGACTGTGCCGTAAGAGCGTTCTTTACAGTGGCGTCCACGATGACCTGGCCGTCTTCGTCGTCCAGGCTTTCATCCGCCAGGACCACTTCCATGCTCTCGATCGCTGCTGCAACCGCTGCATAGCTTTCCGCTGTATAATCCGCCGGGTCAAGCGCCTTGAGTTCTTCAAGCAGATCCTTCAGCTCGCTCTTATCGGCCTTCTTGCGCAGATCCGCCATGGCAATATTCAATGCAAGGGCGGCCTCATCGATGTCCTTCTGCGCGGAATCCTTGGTCAGTTCCTTTGCGTTGTCCAACGCGGTGTGGAATGCATCAAATGCTTTCTCATCCGGCACATACTTTTCTTCCAGAATGAGGTCGATTTCTTCCGCTTTCTCGATCAGCATCTGGAGCTGGCTGAAGTCCGCGACCTTTTCCATGCCGTAGATGGCGTCGTGCAGATCGCTCGCCGCCTTGTCGACATCGTTCTTGAGCGGCTCGTCGTCGGCCAGCACCTGCTCAGCGGCCTTAATCGCCTCCTGCAGGGCATTCCAGCTATCCGTAGTATAGTATTCTTCTTCAAAGCTGTATGCGGTTTCAAGCAGCGCTTCCAGCTCTGTGGTATCGCCCAGCTCAAAGCTCAGCAGGTGAATGACGTCCAGGAGATCGCCCCATGCATCGTCAATTTGCTTCTGCGTCGCATCAAGTTTTTCATTGATCTTCTTTGCCGCTGCCAATGCGTCTTCAAACTGCTTCTTGATGGACGGAAGAACCTTATCGAGTTCCTCCCCGCCGACCAAGGCGTCCGCCGCATTGATCACCGTCTGCAGGACGGTCTTGCTGACAACGGTGAAGTCGAACTTCAGCACAGCGTCCTCCGTGCCCATCTGGTACTTATAGGTGAAGGAATCAGGACTGGTCAGTTCAAGAGCTTCGCCGTTCAAGGTGACGCCTGCAAAACTTCTGCCTTCGATTGCCGGGATAAAGGTCAGTTCCACGGTGGAACCAGTATCCGCTTCGCCCTTGTACACGTTGATCTTATCCGCGATGCCCTGCGCCTGGCCGTCCACGGCAAGGCTCGCATTGCGTCCGCTGTACTCTACGGTGAGGTCATAGGTGCCGCTGACGCCGCCCTGTCCCTCAGTGAAATCAAAGTAATCGATATTGGCCACATATGCCTTGCCTTCGGTGCCGATCAGCTTGATATACAGATCGTGGGACCCGGTGATCGCCGGGTCGATGTCTGTCTCGGAGAGCACATAGGTACTCCAGCCGCTCTGCGCGGTATTGTGCGTCTTGAGCTCGGCCACGGGCTCGCCGTCCATGGAATCCAGGAAGAGCTGGATCCGGCCGTCGTTGCTGGCGTCGCTGGCCTGGCTGGAATAGCTCATCACCACATGCACAGCGCCCTTTTCGCCAAAGTTGACGTTGTTATACATCGCATGGAAGCCGTTCTTGCCGCCGCCGATATTACCGCCGCCGCTGCGGTTGCTGTCGGTATCCTTGACCACGTTGCCGCCATCAAAGGTCTCCGCCTCCAGGCGGACATACGGGTTGCGGACGGTGCCCAGGTTGTTGGAAGCCTTCTGCAGGGCATCCACCGCATCGCGGATTTCTTCCTGTGTGGCTTCTTCACCCTTCTCCAGCACTGCTTTAGCTGCTTCCAGAGCTGCCTGGAATGCTTCCGCCTTACTTGCCGGATAAACGCTCAAATCCTTTTCCTCCGCTGCTGCGACGAGCTTCTGCAGCGCAGCGCGATCCAGAGACTTCTTCGCGTTGCCCAGCAACTCGATCTCCGCCAGCTCGATGGAATCGCCGGAGCCGGTAAAGTCGATGCGGTAGTGCGCGTACTTTTCCCCCGCGTTCACGGCGAACGGACGGGTGTACTTCGCCCAGTTAAAGGTGAGGTCCGTCCTGCTGTGCAGGGAAATCCAGTTTACACCGTCCTCGGAGCCGTACAGCGTAAAGCCGGTGGGCGCCTTTGCCGGGTCGGAAGTGGTGGTCAGCGTGACCATATCCACATAGACCGGGGATACAAAGCTGTAATAAACAGATGCTGTACCGCCATTCAGAGCTGCGGTTGTAGTGGAAGTGTTGTCGAACAGATTCGCCACATTGCTGGTTTCTGCGCTGTAGGCCATGTCCTGCATCACGCTGCCGGACGGGGCTTCACTTGCGATAACCGGCGTCTTGCTGGTCATATCCTGGCTCGGTTCCGCCGCCTTATCGCCCGTAGTGATGGACGTCGGGAGCGCATCCTCGGAGGTTCCCCAATCGGACGGGGTATTATCCATATCGAAGTCGATGACCGCGCCGTTGATCAGATCGCTGTAGTTGAAGTAAAGCTTGTTGTAATCCTCGCCGTTGAGCTTGACGCCCTGTACATAGATGTTTTCCTTGCTGTTGTTGGGCGCGTTGATGACCAGATCCTCGCCGCACTCCAGATGCACAGTGGCCTTCTTGAAGAGCGGGGAGCCAATGGCATATTCGCCGCTGCCCATGTTGACCGGGTACATACCCAGTGCGCTCAGGACATACCATGCGGACATCTCGCCGTTGTCCTCGTCGCCGATGTAGCCCTGGCCGAGGTCGCTGCCCACATAGGCGCGTGCAAGCACTTCGCGCACGACCTCCTGGGTGCGGTCCGGACGGCCCGCGTAGTTATACATATAGGGAATATGGTGCGACGGCTGATTGCTGTGGCCGTACAGGCCCATCTTCAGATCGCGCGCCTCGACCATCTCGTGGATGCTGCCGTCCTCAACGAGTTCCGGCGCGGCGTTGAAGAGGCCGTCCAGACGCTCTGCGAGGGCTTCGCGGCCGCCGTAGAGGTTTGCCAGGCCCTGGCCGTCCTGCGGGACGCTGAACGCCATGTTGAACGCGTTGGTCTCGGTGTAGTCGCCCCACCACTTGCCGGGGTCAAAATCAGAGCTGCTGGTGCGGAATGCGCCGTTGATATTGCGGCCCATGAACCAGCCGATGTCGTCGTTGAACAGGTTGACATAGTTCTGTGCGCGGTTGAGATAGTACTGCTCCTCATCCGCATAGCCAAGCGCTTTGGCCATCTGATAGATGCCGAAATCGTTGACGTAGCCTTCCATCGACCAGGAGAAACCTTCGCCGACATCCAGGCTGGTGTATCCGTTGAATACGGAGCGGGCCAGGTCGGTGCGGCCGCCGTTGGTCAGGTTGTTGGAAACAACAGAGGCGTTCTTGAGCGCAGATTTAAAGGCGTTCTCCACCTCAAAATCGAGGCCCTTCTTCGCCGCGTCGCCGAAGATCACGTCAGAGCTGGTTCCGACCATGCTGTTCGTTCCACCGGGAGCGATCCAGCGCGGCACCCATCCCTGGTCGTTGTAGTGCTCTACCAGGCCGTTGAGCATTTCAATGTCCTTGGACGGGGTCAGGAGGGAATAAGCGCCCCACGTGGTGCGATAGGTATCCCAGAAGCCATTGTTGTAATACATCACGCCGTCTTTGACGTCGTGGGAGCCATAGGGGCTCTTGTACTGCCAGCCGTCGTCGGAACCTTCCCCGGTCTTTTCGGAGAGCAGGTTCGGATACATGAACAGACGGTACATGCCGGAATAGAAGCTGGTCATCTGATCCGGGGTCGCACCCTCGATCTCGATGATGCCGAGCTGGTCGTCCCAGGTCTTCTGCGCCTTTGCGAAGATCTCGTCGAAACCTTCGTTCGCGGCGATCTCCTGCTGGAGATTCTTTTTGGCCTGCTCATAGCTGATAAAGGATGTGGCGACCTTCATCTCCACAATCGTTTCGCCGGAAGCAGCCTTTTCAAAGTTCGCAATACCGCCCTTGCCGATGGTCTTGCTGGTCGCGGCTGGCTGGCTGAATTCGCCATAAACATACATGCGCTGCATGCCGTTGCTGGTGTGGTTGGAATAGCCAGTAAAGCTCATCCCATCCTCGCTGAATTGCGTTGCGCCGCTCGCACGGTCGCAGTCAAACAGCACGTTGCAGTACGGCGCGCTCTCCGGGAAGGTAAAACGCAGCACCGCCGCGTGCTCCGTCGGGGTGACTTCCATCGTCACGCCGCCGGCCTTGGTATCGTTCGCGTCAAAGGTCACACTGTAGTGGTGGGCCTTTGCGATTTCGTTTTCATGGGTGAACTTTGCGCCGCGCACGCCGGTCCCAATGCTGGAAACTGTGGCGGGGTCAAAGCTGCTGTTTGCCATGAACTCGTAGGTACCGCGCTCGCCGGTCCAGAACGACGCCTGGTGGCTGATGGTGAGGTGCTTAAGCGTATTGCCATCGCGGCTGAGCTGATAGTTGTACATCTTATTGTCGCCCGCGCGGGTCACAGGCGCCCAGAAATTAAAGCCGTGCGGCATCGTGGTACCCGGGCAGACAAGGCCGCGGGAATAATGAGTGCCGTCGTTGGTGCCGCGCAGGGTATAGACATAGTCGGAGAGGTGCTCATGCGCCACCTGCGGGACTTCTTCGATGCGGATGTCGTCGATGTTCGCGGCGAAGGCGTCCTCGGAGCCGGTCGGATTGGACGGCTTGTGGTAGCCGACCAGGACCTTGGTGATCGTCTTGCCGACCGTATCCTCGCCCGAGGCGACATAAGTGGAGATCTTATTCCACTGTTTGGTGGTCAGCGTCTTGGAGAGGCCCTGCTCCATCGGGGAAACGATGTTGCCGTTCTGATCTACGGCATTCAGGTCGCTCAGGTAGGTGCCGTCGCTGAAGCCGAGGTCCACCGAGATATAGGTGGAGGTGTATTCGAAGTCATAATTTCCGGTCGTCCATTCAGGGAAGATCACGTAGCTGAGCTGCGTATTCTCGGTGACCGGGATATCCAGGCCGTCATAGATGACGTTGTAGGCGTATGCTTCGCCCTCGCCCTGGTGATAGCCGCTGACCTTCAGGGCTTTGCTGCCCGTCCAGCCCTTGTTGGAATCCGCGTCATGGACAGAGGCCGGGCCGCTTTCGATGGTGGTGGCCATCGCGACCTTGTTTGTCTCGTCATCCGCCTGATCGAGCGTCGCAACGTTCAGGTCGGCAAATTGAACCATGCCGCTGTCACCGTTGTTCTTGGTGATGTTGATCTTATAGTATGCATAAGCAGTGTCATTCTCAAAGATAAAGGTCTTGCTCTGGAAACGGCTGCTGAATTTGATGCCCGTCTGAGTATCCAGCACGGTCCAGTTTTCGCCGTCGTCCGAACCGGAGAACGTCCAGTCCACCGGGTCGCGTGCTTCCGCGTCATTTGCAGAGACCATGGAGTATGCCCGAACTGCCTTCGGCGCCGCCAGCTGGAAGGAAACCCACACCGGGTTACTCTTTGAGGCGCTCTGCTTCGCCAGATATTTGGTGCTGGCATTGTTGTCGAAGAGCTTTTCTTTGATCTCGTTATTATTTTGATTCTCAGAGCCCTTGATGCTGCTCAGAACCACCGTGTTGGTAACGTCGCCCACAAGGCGGTCCGCCGTGGTGGAGACCACGTTCTCCGTCTTGCCCTTGCCGTCCACAACTTCCAATGTGTTGGCCTTAAAGCTGTCCGCCCACGCGTCCCCATTCTCAAATGAGGTGAAGAATCCCTTGGATTCCGCTTCCTGCGCGGAGGCAAAGGTCGAAAGCATGGTGCCTGGAACAGCCAGCGTGGCCGCCAGAGCCATTGCCACAATTTTCTGGAACCTTTTCATTGTTTTCCTCCTTTAATTCATACCTGTATCACCAAAATACCGAATGTACCGCTGCCCTCCCTCGTTTCGTTTTCCTGCCCGTCAGTTTATCAATCAAATTTAACAAGAAAAATAAACGTACGGCGCAAATATAAGTAATTCAGCTACATTCTAACAACCTTTCCACAAAAGGTCAAAGGGGCATTC
>DBFXIC010000523.1:0-5784 GCA_048455095.1 Anaeromassilibacillus sp. | reverse complement strand
CTACGCAGCTTTTTCTGGTAGTGTCGTTCCTGTGCCTGTTTCACCCGATTGGAAATCGAATCAGCTTGTCGCAGATGCAAACGGATATATTCAAGTATGTCATTTCAGTGATACCTTTTTAATTTACACGAATTTTCTTTTCAAAAAAACTGCTTGGTGGCTACGAGACTCCTATTTTGAGCCGTATCCGCTTTTAATTTGCGAGATGGATACAGAATTGAATCCTCTATTCTATGAAGAACATTCGCTTTATACATCCTTTTTGCAGGTTTGTATGGAGTTTTTCTGTGAGGCAATACGAGCTGGAATCCCACTTAGGGGATGCATATCTACCGGAATGGCTGTAATGAACAAACATCAATCAATTTTCGTTGGCCCACCATTAGTTGAAGCCGCCAGAGGTGAACCAGCCCAAAATGCAATCGGGGTAGCATTTGGTAAAAGTTTTAATAACTACCACCCTGTTTATAACCGTTATTTTATGCCATATTTCAAACATATTAAGGAACATGACAAAAAAGCAGATTTTTTGAGTCCGATGGTGTTAGACTGGCCACGGTTTTGGCGACAGCATTATCTTGCTAAAGATATGACTATCGCAGACTATATCAATAAAATGAACACTATTCCCGAGTTTTCAAGTTACTATGATAATGCAATCAAATTTGTCGACTATTCTAAGCGGTATGAAAATTGGGCAGAAAGGATAGATCGGGATGGGATGACAGATATCATAGATTATTATGAGCGGGTAAAAAATTGGTGTAAGGATATAAATTGGGAGTAATTTTTTCTGTTGGATAAAAGCCTCTTGCCGACTATTAGTAAACTATAGGTATGACTGGTCCTTTCCAGGTCCTATAATTACACTCCGACCACCTTTCTTTGAAAAACCGCCTTTTTAGGCGGTTTTTCTGCGCTAAAAGTTCGCTTTTTGAATTGCGGTTGACCACATAGCAAATGTGGTCAGAGGATCAAAACGCCAGAACAAATCGAAACGGCGGCGAGTAAAATCCCGCCGCCGAAACCACAAAGTCCCTAACCCATCCCTAACTGGACAAGTGGTAGATTTTTTCACATCCGTTGGATAGAAGGGATAGGAAAATGAAAAGTGCGCCTTTGCGGAGTAAAAACAGTCGTTGCGGTATTAAAGCCGAAGCGACTGTTTTTGTTTGTAATATTTCGGTGAAGTGTATTGAAAAAACAGAGGGCTTGCAGTATAATCCCATTTGGGATTTTGATGGAGGTGCGATATGAAAATAGAATCGCAGAATCTATTCAATGATATTAACCGGGCGGTCATCAAGTGCCGCGGTATATATTCTGCATGGTCTGCCGATCACGGAATCAGCTATAACGAGATGCTCGTGATCTATACCATCCGTGAGTTTGGATTTTGCACACAAAAACAAATCTGTGACAGTTACCTTCTTCCCCGTCAGACGATGAACAATGTCATAAGCGGAATGCGGAAAAATGGTTTGCTGGCGTATAGCAGCGAACACTCTGTTGGCCGGGAAAAGGCATTTTTGCTTTCCGATAAGGGAGAAGCTTATGCAGCTCCATTACTGGCTTCACTGGACAGATTAGAATCCGGTGCATTGGAACGGCTTGGCAACGAAAAGATGGCTATGTTGATACAGCTTTTGTTGGAATATGACAAGGCATTATATACTGTTATGGAAACAAAGAAGGAATAGAAAATGAATTCCATAGAATTTTACGGAAAAGAAAAAATCAGCAAAATACTTTTGAAATTGGCACCGCCTATTATGCTTGCGCAGTTGATTCAGGCGCTGTACAACATTGTGGATAGTTTATTTGTCGGCCGGTATTCAGAATCAGGGCTGACAGCGCTATCTATCATTTATCCGATTCAACTGCTGATGATCGCGCTGGCAGTGGGGACTGGCGTGGGAATCAACACGGTTATGGCAGCGCGCTTCGGTGTGGGGGAACGAAAAGACGCCGAACGGTTTGCCGGTGTCGGCACGCCGCTGGCGACCGCGCTGTGGCTTTTGTTTGCGGCCATTTCTTGGGCGATTATGCCCACTTACGCCCGTATATCCACTAGTTCTGAAGTGGTCGCCCGGGATGTGGTGACCTATGGAAGAATCGTCTGTGTGTTTAGTTTGGGGCTGTTTCTCGAAAGTGTCTGGACAAAAGTCATTCAGGCCAGCGGCGATACAAAAACGCCCATGTACGCGCAAATCCTCGGTGCGGTGACGAATTTGATCCTGGATCCGCTGCTGATTTTCGGTTTGGTCGGTCTACCGAAACTGGGCATTGCGGGCGCCGCCATCGCCACCGTCGGCGGGCAAATAGTCGCAGCCGTGGTCGTTGCACGGAAAGGCTTTTGGCGACCTCCCGTCCTATCTGTTTATCCCAGATATATCGCGCAAATTTTTCGGCTGGGACTCCCCAATATGCTGATGCAGTCCGCATACACTTTTTACATTTTGGGACTGAACCTGATCCTCGCCGCTTTTTCCGACCAAGCGGTCACTGCGCTGGGCCTGTATTATAAGTGGCAGACCTTCTTTTTTATTCCCCTCAGCGCTATGCAGACCTGCATTGTTCCGATGATCAGTTTCAATTACGCCGCGAAAAATCTGGAGCGCTGCAAGAAAGTCCTGTCCACAGCGATCTTGTTCGGCATGGCGCTGATGGCGGTTGGCATTCTTTGTTTTGAGTGGGTCCCCGCACAAATGCTGCATGTATTTACATCCGATCCGCAGGTGATAGAGATCGGGCGGGTGGGATTTCGAATTATCGGACTCAGCTTTCTGCCGCTGGTCACCTCACTGATCTTTCCCGTATTCTTTCAGGCGGTGGGCGAGGGGATCAAAAGCTCCCTGCTGACAGTCGTACGGACAGCCGTGCTGTTTGTCCCGCTGGGGTTTCTCTTTTCCCGCTTTGGTCTGAATTGGTTTTGGCTCACGTTCCCCGTTACGGAATGCGTCACCACGCTGGTGGGCGTAATGTTCTACCGCCGCTTTCTCAATGAGCAGTGTTCCGTTTATCAGCGTCCGCAGACAGTTGGCCGGGCCGTCTTGCATCCCTCTTATCCTGGCGTGATCATTGCCATTTCCAGAGAACATGGATCCGGCGGAAAGCAGATCGGCAAAATGGTGGCCGCGCGGTTGGACATCCCTTTTTATTATAAGGAAATGACAGCTCTGGCCGCTCAGGAAAGCGGACTGGACAAGGAGTTTGTCTCTGACATCAACAAGAATCAGCCGCGGCTTTTTTACGATCTTTATTTGAGCACCCATGTGGTACGGCATGCTGTGAAGGCCCAATATCAAATCATTCGGAAGATTGCAGAACAGGGTAGCTGCGTAATCGTGGGGCGGGCGGCTGACTATGTGTTGCGGGATCATCCGAATCTTGTGCGGGTCTTTATTTACGCCCCCAAAGAGTTTCGTATGGAAAAAGTGATGAAGGTTTACGGGGACACCCGCGAAAAGGCTCGAAAAAGCATTCGACGGTCAGATAAAGCCCGTAGCCGATACTACCACAGTATTTCCGGCCGGAAATGGGGCGACCGCCGGAATTACGATTTGATGATTGATTCTTCCTGCGGGGAGGAATGGGCCGCTGACGCGATTGTTCATTATATAACAAAAGAAGCATCCATTTCCTCTTGAGGGATTTCGTTTTGATGTTATGTATGCATATGATACGATCCTTAGTGAAAGATGTTTAAGGATAAAATTTTTTGCTTGCGGCCTGCAAACCGTTGATATTACTGGGTTTCTCCAAAGTCCTATAATTACACTCCGACCAAATTTTTTGAAAAACCGCCTAAATAGCGGTTTTTCTTCATTTTATGGTGTATTAACAGGATAAAAGCTCCGGATATTTTAAAACCGTGTGGGTTGTGATAGAATGAAGATAAAATCCATACGTGTGTAAACCGATGTTGCAGAGAGGAATGCCATGAAACACATCGCTATTTTATCCGATACCCACGGCCTGTTACGGGATGAAGTCAAAGCGCGGCTATCCGGAGTGGATGCCATTATCCATGCGGGGGACATCGATACCCAGGAGATTGTTGACATCCTGCGCTCCTATTCAAAAACTTATATTGTCCGGGGCAACAACGATAGGGAGTGGGCAGAAAATTTGCCACAGAGCCTCGCTTTTGTAATAGAAGGCCTCCATTTCTTTGTCACTCACGATAAAAAAGATGTACCAAAAGATTTATCTGGCGTAGACGTAGTAATTTACGGTCATTCCCATAAGTATAGCATGAAAGAAAAAGATGGAGTGCTATGGCTTAATCCCGGAAGTTGCGGTAGGCGGCGCTTCCATCAGGAGATCACCTTTTGTTTCATGGATGTGGACCAGAGGAAATACCAAATAGAGAAGATCCTCATTCCACAGGAAGGGTAGAGCAATGGAATTGGGATTGACAATTCCACTCCAGCGGTATTTAAAGATGCGAAATCTCTCTTACAGAGAGACAGTGGACCACAGATTCTGCTGGGACCTACATATTATTTTTCTTCGGAGCCGCCCCAGCCTGCTGGCGGTTCACTGCCATAGCCGCTATACGTTTGTCCTGTTTGATGTGGACCATGCAGAGTGGACGGATTTATCCGGTACTTTTTTGACAGGATTACACCATAGTTTGAAAGCTGCCGGCGTTTCAGAGCAAATGATCGAACGATATCTTCGCCTGGCTGAGACTCCAAGATATACAAAGACCCATGGCCGGCGGGAAGTAGCGTTTCTCAACCGGGCATGGGAAGATGTACTGGGGATGGACTACACTCTGGACCTTTCCACTAGAGAACAACCGCTTCTGGACCACGCTGTCAATACCAAACCCAGCCGTTGCGCCGGATATGATGGTTTGGGTATGGCGGAAATACGACTGATTCGAACATTGTAATAAGGGGGGAGTCCATGCGGATCATTATTTCACCTGCCAAGAAAATGCATGTGGATACCGATAGTTTAGAACCAACCGGTTTGCCTCTGTTTTTGGCGGAAACGGAACGGCTGTTGTCTGCTTTGCACACCTTGCCAGCTCAAGAGTTGCAAGCGCTCTGGAAGTGTAATGATGCCATTGCATCCCTCAATATAGAACGATTACAGCATATGGATTTACGCAGACAGCTAACCCCTGCGATCCTGTCCTATGAGGGAATCCAGTATCAGTACATGGCCCCTAACGTCTTTGAAACGGGGCATTTTGCCTTTATTCAGGAACACTTGCGCATTCTTTCCGGATTTTACGGTTTACTAAGACCTTTTGACGGAGTAACTCCCCATCGGTTGGAGATGCAGGCCAAGCTTTCGGTAGATGGCTGCAAGGATCTATATACATTCTGGGGGGACAAACTGGCCCGGGCTTTGGCAGAGGAAACGGATTTTGTATTGAACCTTGCCTCTAAAGAGTACAGCCGGGCTATAGAGAAGCACTTGCCGCCGTCGGTACGGTTCCTCACCTGCACCTTCGGGGAGCGGAAGAATGGTAAAATTGTTGAAAAAGGCACGCTGTGTAAGATGGCCCGGGGCCAAATGGTGCGATGGCTGGCGGAAAACGGAGTGGCTGTCCCTCGGGAGATTCAGGAATTCCACGACTTGGGATACCGGTATGAAGCTGAAATCTCCGAGGAGAATCGCTATGTATTTGTTAAAGAGACGGACGGGTGTGCTAAAAGTTGAAATATTCCTATTTTACTACACAGAAGTTTCGTCAAAGGCTGTCATGTCAGATCGCTTATTTGTATTTTAAATTCTCTCTTTACGATTAGTCTGTTGTTGCCT
>DBFXIC010000522.1:0-27208 GCA_048455095.1 Anaeromassilibacillus sp. | reverse complement strand
CCGGAATGGCGTAAGGAGGGGCCGGCTGGCGACGGAAATCATCCGATCAATGAGGCTTGTACATACAATGGTCAGCCCTGGCGGTGCTGTCAGGCGCACAACACTGCCAACAATCCGGACATCCGGCCCGGCAGCCATCCGACGCAGTGGGCCCCGTACCATACGACGGACCCGGGCCGGGCACTGCCATATGTGCAGCCGACCGGGGCGCATGACAGCTATCTTACTGGTGAGTGCTGCCGATTCGGTGGTAAGATATACCGCTCCGTCATGGAGACGGCCAACGCATACAGCCCTACAGCTTATCCACAGGGATGGGAGGAGGTAACCGCATGACCATCATCCAACACCCCAGCCCGAACCACAGCAGCCGCAGCGGCTGGAAGCCCGACCTAATCGTCGAGCACATCACCGCGGGGAGCACGGCGGCAGGGGCGATTGCCACGCTGTGCGATCCCGCAAGGGAGGCTTCGGCGCACTTTGTCGTGGACAGGGACGGCACGGTGTACCAGCTTGTGCCGCTCGACCGCGCGGCCTGGGCCAACGGCACCAGCAGCACGCCATCGGACAAGCGGTACTATGGGCGCGCCACGCTGGAGGCGGTGCGGAACCGGCGGGTGAACGCCAATCTTTACACCGTCAGCATCGAGCATGTCTGTGTCAGTGGTGGCGCGCTCACAAAAGAGCAGCTCGCGGCGAGCATCGCGCTGCATAAGCACATCATCGCGGAGGCACAGCGGCTCTACGGCGTGGCCATCCCGGCGGACCGGCAGCACATCGTCGGCCACTGCGAGATCAACCCGGTGACAAAGCCGAACTGCCCGGGCGCGCAATTCCCATATAGCAAAATTCTGGATGGCCTGAAAAATACGGAAGTTAAAAGCGACACCACGCAGGACGTCACCTTGAAAAAGGGCAGCAGCTACCACGTCAAGCTGACAAGCTCCGTCAAGCCCGCTTTCACAGTGGGCAATGGCGAGGTGTTGCAGACCTTTACCGGCCGGTGCAGCGGCGATGAGTACATCTTTGGCATCCGCGCAGTAGGCGCGCCTGGAAGCAGCGCGGGCGTGTACGCGAACGGAAAATTGATTTTTAATGCAACGATAAAATGAGTTTAGGAGGATTTTAAGATGGATTTAAACAGTTTTTTGACCTGGGAGATTCTGGCGACCTTCGCGGGTGCGGCGGCTTCTACGGGCTTACTTACGCAAATGCTCAAGGGCGTGGCCACCAAGCTGCCGACGCAGTGGCTCAGCTACATCATCGCGGCGGCGCTGCTGGTCATTACCACGGCGGCGACTGGCGGCTGGATGCAGCCCTGGACGGTATGGGCGCTCGTGCCGCTTAATGCGGCGCTTGTGAGTTTGGCAAGCAACGGCGCGTTTGCAGCGATTGTGCGCGTCAAGGACGGTAAATAAGACGGCACCCCGCCCTAAAAGGGCGGGGCGTATCCTTGATTTGAGGGGCGTAGCCTATGATTAGTCTTAATAGCGATTGGACCTTTTCCGCGACCCGCGATGATTTGGAGCTTGGGTACTCGGGGGAAAACAAGGTATGCACTTTACAGGTGCATATATCGGGGACAGAGTACGGTAATTGGACCTTTTTTGCAGACGCATTTCTGGACGACAAAAAAGACATCTGGGCCGTTGATGTAGAGACATCAGGCAGCGACTTGATGTTGTCGATCCCTATCCTGCAGTCGTATATCCCGCAGGGGGGGAATGTGGTGCTGCAGCTGCGCGCGGCATCGCTGGACGGAAGGATAAAAAAATCGGAAAAGTTGAGGCTGTCCGCCAAAACCAGCATCAACGCATCCGATATAGCACTGTCTCTTATGCCGTCCGAGTTTGAGGCGTATGAGGAGCGTATCGTCATTGCGCGTAACGCAGCGTTAGAGGCGTCCAACCGGGCCGGTCAATCGAAGCAAGCCGCTGTGGATGCCGTGGAGCAGTGCGCACAGATTTTGGAGGATGTCAAGGCAAGCGACACATGGCGCGAGTTTGGAGCAACTCCGTGCGTTTTTAGCATCTCGCCGTTTGGCGAGATCAAACTAAAATCTAACGCGCAGTCTTGCTCATATCATGCGTACTCTGACACGGTCAAGGACATGAGCACACAATCCCGATCGTACTCTGGCGGGATCACAGAGGACACATCCAAAGGGTACTATGAGTATACCCTATCCTCTACTGCGACCGCCTGGTACAACGTGTATATGCGGATGATCTATACAGGCCTTGAGGTTGGCAAGGAGTACAAGATTTTTGTTGACACAACCGGGCTAAAACCCGGATCAACAACGGCCACCATGCTGTTTGGGCAGTTTTTGCTGGCCGAGTCGGCGGACGGCAAAAAGGGCAACCAGATTTTAGCGCCGACACGCATATCCAGCGCCGGGCTGAACAGCTACATCTTTACACCGACGACCACAGACGTCATGCTGGAATACTACCCCGGTAACGTGACCGCCGAACTGGTAGCAGGGTATCAGTTCCGGATACGTGATTTGTACATCAACCACGCGAGCGCAGGGGATGCACACACTCCCATTTATGATAAGCAGGGGGCTTTTGCGGGAGAAACAATCCTCATCGATACCCCTGTACCGGTCAATTTTGAGGCGGAGCCGTCCTGCTCTGTCTGGTACTCAAAGCCGATATCCAACGTTTTTACGATCAATGGCGTGTCGCCGGATACTGACGGCAATGTTGCTTTACCGGAGCCGCCCGTATCACGGTTGGCGGGCAGGACGCTGGTCTGCTTTGGCGACAGCATCACCGGTATGTTCTCGCCGCCGACCGATTACCCGAGCGCGATCGCCCGGCTGACGGGCATGACGGTGTACAATCTTGGCATGGAGGGCTGCCGCATGAGCCAGCACCCGGACCAGTATTACGACGCGTGGTCGATGTATCGTTTGGCGGATGCGATTGCATCCGGAGATTACTCGTTGCAGGAGGCGTCGATCGGGCATACGGGCAGTTATGCGGCCAGCCGTGTAAACACGCTGAAATCCATCGACTGGTCAAAGGTGGACTACGTGACGATCTTCTACGGCACCAACGACATACAGGGATATGCGGACTTGGATAATGTATCCAATCTGCATGATACAACAACCTATCTCGGCGCGGCGCGGTACTCGCTGGAAAAGCTCTGGCAGGCATATCCCCATTTAAAGGTGCTGCTGCTCACGCCCATGTACCGCTACTGGGACGACACCCAGACGGACAGCGACGAAAAGACGTTCAGCGGCGGCAGGCATTTCTACGAGTTTGGGGACGAGCTGCTGCAAGTGGCGGGAACGTATAAAATTCCGGCGGTTGACCTGTACCGCACACTGGGGATCAACAAGTTCAATCGGACGCACTATTTCCCGGCAAACGACGGCACCCACCCGAACGAGGCCGGCCGCGAGCTGCTGGGCAACAAGATCGCGGCAAAGCTGCTCAGCGAGTATTAAGGAGGTCGCCATGTCACTGTGTCTTAATATATCTAATATCGATGATATGACCACCTTCAATATGTCTGAAAAAGTGAAAAATATTGACAAAACCCCGCCGAAAATCTCGGCGGGGTTTTCTGATTTAGAAAGGATTTTAAAAACATGGATAGTTTTATCAGCCGTATTGGCGGCAAAAAGTTGCTGAGGAATAAGATTATAGAGCGGTTTCCGACCAACTATGCCAGATATATAGAAGTATTTGGCGGTGCTGGATGGGTGCTTTTTGCACGTGATCGACACGCACAAATGGAGGTATATAATGATGCCGATGGACAACTGGTCAATCTGTTCCGCGTGGTCAAATACCACCCCAATGCCCTCCAAGAGGAGTTGCAGCTTGTTCTCAATTCGCGCGAGGTGTTTGATGCTTGCCGTCAAGCTCAATCTGCACCTCCATGGGCGGTAACTGACATTCAACGTGCGGCTCTGTATTTCCTTCTTATTAAGGAGAGCTTTGGGGCAGATTGTCGGACGTACGGCGGCACGCCGCGCAGCTTGGATAAGGCAGTAGACTACCTTACTCAAGTTAGCGATAGGCTGCGGCGCGTAGTGATTGAGCATAAAGATTTTGCAGACCTCATTAAAGTATATGATCGTCCAGACGCACTAATTTATTGTGATCCCCCTTATCATGGGACAGAGCGGTACTATGACACGACCTTTACGGAGGCGGATCATATCCGTCTAAATGAAATTTTAAGCGGGGTTAAAGGCAGGTTTATACTGTCTTATAACGATGACAATTTTATTAGAAATCTCTATGCGGATTATCACATAGAGGCGGTTAGTCGATCTAACAATCTTGCGCCGGGCAAACAATTTGAGGAGCTGATTATTCGCAATTATTAATATGCAAAATTTTATAAATATACAAAAAATCGGGGCAACAGACTTAGGTCTTATGCTCCGATTTTTTGTTTTTATTTGCAAATTTTTTGTAGTTTAAATGCAAAGCAACATTGGGATGCACACCGGAAAAGACATTGTTCTTAAACAGGCTATTGGCCCCCGCCTCATATGCGTTGGCGCGGTTCGCCGTTGCGGGATTGGTCAAATGGAAAAGATTGTCGGCGTAGAGCACTTCGTCGCCCTGATAGACCGGATGGACGTCATTTTCATTGACAAAGGTATTCCCATAGACCTTTGCGTTCTGAATTTTGGTACTGGCATCCTCGCCCACTGCCACGATAATGGCTTGATGCGCATTGAAATACCGGGTATCGTTGACGCTCAGATTGTACCGCACGGTATTATTCCGGTTGTAGGAACCGGTTCGCACATGCAGCATCACGCCGCCGCCCACATTGTTATGGGTATAATTGTACTGGATGACGCCGTTTTCGGTCATGTCATCAAAATTGAACGCCATGCCGTCATAGGTGTTGATGCCATTGCAGACCTCGTTGTACTGGTAGACCATGTCGTTTCCGCGGTCGTTCCAGATACCGCAGCCATAGCCCGCGGTCGTCTGCTGGAAGGTATCCACCGTGTTATGCTCCACCAGCACGCCGCTAGTGTAGATCGGGATGATTCCCGAACGCTGCACATTGTGGATGGAATTGTTGCGGATCACCACATGGGTATGACGGTATGCCCGGTCGTTCAGCGGGGCCTTTACATTGGTGGTGGTGATGCCGTTAGCGTCGCAGTTCTCGATGGTGTTGCCCTCGATGAGAACATCGTCAAAGATGGTCGGCTCCGCATCTGTAACAACGCTTTGGTCCGACGGAGAACGGTTTGTGTAAGTACACAGATTGATACCGCCGGTGCGGTGCGTGGTGCGCGCGCCATAGAACGATCCCTCCGTCCAGATGTCGTCCTGGCCGGTGAACCCGCGCACATCGAATACCTCGCAGTTCCGGATATAAATGTGATGGTATACGCCGCCGCCGGATGCCTCAATACGGATGCCGCTGCGCTCCCTGTCCGCATCGGAGGCGTCCCAGTTTGTAGCGCGAAGATTGTTGATCTCCCAGTATTCGGAATTATGGAGGTAAACCGCCGCTGTGTCCGCGCCAAAGGGACCGTTCGCACCGTAAGCGGGTTTGGCCCCATAGCGGCCATTGCCGTCGATCAGCGGTTTTTTACCTTCGCCGTACAGATCCAGCACAATGGGCGCTTCCGCCGAACCGGACCCTCTTGGATACAAACAGCCTGTAAAGACGGAGCCCGCCTCGATCAGCAGGCGGTCCCCCGGAGCAAACTGCATGTGGTTGGGCGCGTCCAGCGTATTCCACGGCGTGTCAGCGGACAGGCCATCGCCGTTCCCCGCCGCTTTCGAGCTCAGATAATAGGTGGTATTCCCGGGGGACTGCTTCAGCTCTTCCTCTGGGACTGTGCTTTTGATTCGCAGGCAGTCGAGATTGTAGTTGTACGACGAACCGCTCTTTTTCTCCAACGTCGTTAGGCGGATGGTGTAATAGCCGTCTTCCAACCCGTCCCTTGTGTAGACCGTCTGCAAAAACTTCGCAGAGGCGCTGTAGAGATCCACCTCCCGGCTTTCCACCGGCGCCCCAGAGGCTTCAGCCCCCGCAAAGAGCTCCACCAGCAGAATTGCGGCGCCCGGCCCTGTCTTGGTGACAAAATCCACCCCGACGCCATGGAAGGTGTAGGCGGCAGTCGCGCCAATTTTGTTCGTATGGATTAAGGAACCGTTGCTGTAATAATCGGTGCTACCCGCCTCTTTCACATAATACTGGGTGGAACTGCCGTTTTCCCGGTATTCCGGGTTCAACTGCATGTCCTCGCACTCCACAGTCGTTATTTCGTATTCTGTCCCTACAGTGGCCGCTGTCGCGCCCACCACGCTGATGGGGAGCCCTGTAAAAATCAGTGCCATCACAAGCACAAGGCTCAACCAGCGGTACTTCCTCTTACTCATTTTCATACCTCCTTCATATTTCATCGCCAATCATCGCTGGATGCCGCCTGCCAGTCCTTTTCCCAGAATCGCCCCTCCCCAAAGCGCAAAATACTGCATCGGCATCCATTTCCAATGCCTTCCCAAAGCTACATTAGAAAAACTATACATAGTATACTCCTTCCTTATTTTACCGTCAATCCATACAAAATCATCATCTTGCGTCGCATAAAATAGCGCACGATTCACAATGTACGAAAAATGCAATGAGTGAAGAAATAAATGCAAAAAGGCCGGGAGCCTCTCCGCCACATGGGCGAAAGGGTCCCGGCCTTGGATATGAAAACAGGCTTTAGAAATCAAAACTGAATCTTCTTCAGGATATAGTGCACCAAATTGTCAATTTTCACGCGCTCCTGCTGCATGCTGTCGCGGTCGCGCACGGTCACACAGCCGTCGGCCTCACTGTCGAAGTCATAGGTGATGCAGAACGGCGTGCCGATCTCATCCTGGCGGCGATAACGCTTGCCGATGGAGCCCGCGTCGTCATAGTCCACCATGAAGTGCTTCGTCAGGTCTGCATAGACCGCCTGCGCCTTGTCGTTCAACTTTTTGGAGAGCGGCAGGACCGCTGCCTTAAACGGCGCAAGCGCCGGATGCAGGTGCATGACCACGCGGGTGTCGTTTTTCTCTGCGTCCACCACTTCTTCATCGTAGGCGTCGCACAGGAACGCAAGCGCTACGCGGTCCGCACCCAGGGACGGTTCGACCACATAGGGGATATAACGCTCATTGGCCTCCTGGTCGAAGTACTCCAAGCTCTTGCCGGAATGCTCCTGATGCTGCCCGAGGTCGTAATCGGTGCGGTCCGCGATGCCCCACAGCTCGCCCCAACCGAACGGGAACAGGTACTCGATGTCCGTGGTGGCTTTGGAATAGAAGGAGAGCTCCTCCTTTTCATGGTCGCGCAGGCGCATGTTTTCCTCCGTCATGCCGAGGGAGAGCAGCCAGTCGCGGCAGAAGCCGCGCCAGTATTCGAACCATTCCAGATCTGTGCCGGGCTTGCAGAAAAACTCACATTCCATCTGCTCGAACTCGCGGATGCGGAAAATGAAGTTTCCGGGCGTGATTTCGTTGCGGAAGCTCTTGCCCACCTGGCACACGCCGAAGGGAATCTTTTTACGCGTGGTGCGCTGGATGCTGGCAAAGTTGACAAAGATCCCCTGCGCGGTCTCTGGGCGAAGATACAGTTCGTTCTTTGCATCCTCTGTCACGCCCTGAAAGGTCTTAAACATCAGGTTGAACTGGCGGATATCCGTAAAATTGGAAGAACCGCAGTTGGGGCATTTGATGTCGTTTTCCTTGATAAAGTCCATCATCTGCTGGTTGCTCCAGCCGTCGGCGGGCTGGCCGGTGAAATCCTCGATCAGTTTATCGGCACGATGGCGCGTTTTGCAGTCGCGGCAATCCATCAGCGGATCGGAGAAGCCGCCCACATGGCCGGACGCCACCCATACCTCGGGGTTCATCAGGATGGCCGCATCCAGGCCGACATTGGTGGGGCTTTCTTGTACGAACTTCTTCCACCACGCCTTTTTCACGTTGTTCTTAAACTCCACGCCGAGCGGGCCATAGTCCCAGGAATTGGACAGTCCGCCGTAAATCTCGGAGCCCGGGTACACAAAGCCGCGGCTCTTACAGAGCGCTACAATTTTTTCCATAGTCTTTTCCGTTGCTAACATGGTAAATCCTCCATTGTCCGGGGCGCTGGCTGCGCTCCGCTATTATATTGGGGAAATGCGTTCTACTGCGGACGTTTAAAGATAATCAGCTTGCTGAACACGTAATTGATTACAATGACGATGACGTTCATGAGGACTTTTGCCAGCCAGTCGTTCCAGGTGAGAACGTCCACCAGCAGCCACATGCCCGCGGTATCCACGGCGAGAGAAAACAGCCGCGCCCCCACAAAGGAAATGAGCTCCCGCACCACCAGCCCCGCAGCGAAGCTTTTGCTCCGAAAAACAAAGACCTTATTGGTGAGGAACGCGAACGCGACGGATAATCCCCACGCAAGCGTGTTGGCCGTCAGCAGCCGCCATTGCAGGATATCCCGCAGCAGCCCAAAGGAAAGGACATTGACTACTGTCGTCAAAACGCCGAAGAAGATATACAAAAGCATCTCCGGTGCGGTCAGAAACCGCCAGATCTTTTTGAACTTTTCCACGCGCTATCCCATCCTTTTTCGTATTCTTATAGTGTATCATCCTAATCCGCCGCTTGCAAGGCACATTTTACCTTTTTCAGCGGTTGTATACACAATCCTTCGCTAAAAACGGTGGAAAAATAAAAAACGTTCTTCCCACGGCAACAGCCCGCGAAAGAACGTTTTGTTCTTGCATTTTCCACACCCGGTCCGGCGGGCGTTCAAAGGCCGCCTATACAGGGGACGACGGCCCGCGCGAACAGTCCACAGGCTGTCCGCGCCGCAAGGCCACAGCCTTGCGGGCGGCCCCCAGTTTCAACCCTGGGCGGGAGCCCCCGAAGATGCATCCTCTGCTTCCGGCTGCGAGGCCGTATCCGGCGCTGCATCCTCCGGAATCGCGTCCGTCCCCTGGGCGCTCTGCGTCCCGGGGATTTCCACTACCGCGGCCCCCTGACGGATCAGCGCGCTGACCGCCGCCTGGAGCTGCGCGTCGTCCGCAGTCGCCAATTGGTCGCGCGCAAGCAAATCCGCCTGCTCCCCTGTCAACGATGCGGAGATATCTGCTGAAATGCCCACACGGTTGAAAACCGCCCCGCTGGGCGTCAGATAATTTGCCACAGAGAGCGTCACGGCAGAGCCGTCCGAAAGCGGAATTACCTCGTCCTTCGTCCCATATCCGGCGGTCGTCTGGCCGACGATCAACCCTTTTTTGAACTCCTTGATATCCGCGGCAAAGATTTCTGCCGCGCCGAACGTGGTATCGTTTGCAATCACACTGATTGGCAGCGCAATCTCGTTTGCCTTCGACGTGTATTCCACCGTTGTTTTCCCGGACTTATCCTGTGTGGTCACCAGGTTTCCCGCAGGCAGCAGGGTATCCAGCATGGACGCCATCGCCTCCACGCTGCCGCCGGAATTGTTGCGCAGGTCGATCACCAATCCCACAATATTCCGCTTGTTGAGCGAGGACAGCGCACTGTTGAATTGTTCCACACTGCCATCGTTAAACTCCGAAATCTTCAAATAGCCCACATTGCCGTTGATGACCGAGGAAACAATGCTCTGCTTGGTATACTCCGCGCGCGTGACGGTAATCTCCAACGTTTCACCCTGCGTCTCCAAACCGGAAGCCTCCGCACTCCCCTCCGCACTCCCTTCGGCAGGCTGCGGGGCTCGGTAGATGCCGAACGTCACGGTTGTCCCCGCCGTGCCGTCCAGCTTATTGAGCGCATCGCCGTACGTGATGCGCACAATCTCTTTGCCATCCATGGAAACAATGGTATCCCCCTTGCGGATACCGCTCTGTTCCGCAGGGGAATTGGGCATCACCTGGATGACCTCCATATTGCCGTCTTCGTCCATGACGGTTTTGACGCCCACGCCCACATTTTTGCCCGCCGTGCCGCTCTGATAGGTCTTATATTTTTCAGCGGACATATATTTCGCCTGCAGGTCTCCAAGGCCTGCAACATAGCCTGCACAAATGCCATCGGTCAATTTGGCTTCATCGATCTGCCCGATGTAATCCTGACGCGCTTTCTGGTCGATTTCGCTGAGCTTCGTATACATGGCCTGCCGCTCGTTGACGTCCGCCACTTTTTCATTAAAGCTGTTCATGGCGTACACATATGTCAGAGACACCGTGATCGCCGCCGTAATGCCGGCAAGCGCCACCGCCGCGCCCATAGATAATTTTTTGCCCATCACATATCATCCTTACTATGCAGGTTTTTGCATCCTCCGCCATCTGTGCGGGAACGGCCTTGCCCAAAGGGCCTGTCCGGCGATTCTTGCAGCTGCGCCTTTCTTTTTATCATACCGGATTTTCGCCCTTGTTTATACCACAAAATGTAAATTTTCCAAGCTGCGGCCCGGCAATTTCATCAAAAAACACGCTGCCGGTTCACCAAATTGCTGGGACGCATTCCTTTGTCCCAGCGAACAACTACCTTTTCCAAGCCTCACAGCGCCGCTGGCGGCAGTCCCTTTGAGCCCCCAGCGGAATGCGCTTCGTCAGGCGGGAGAGAACCAGTTGAAAGGATTCTGCCGGACGCCGTCCACGCGGACCTCGAAGTGCAGGTGCGGCCCACTGGAATCGCCGGTACTGCCCACATACGCGATGGTTTGGCCCTTCTGCACAGTTTGTCCAGCGCTCACTGCCAGGCCGCTCGCATGTGCATACAGCGTTGAATAGCCGCCGCCGTGATCGATCATAACATAGTTGCCATAGCTGTAGTGCCACTCTGCCTTGACCACCTTGCCGCCGTTTGCCGCCACAATCGGCGCGCCGTCGATGCTCTTGCCGTCGGTCCGGTTGATGTCGATCGCCCGATGGCCGCTGCTGTATTCACAGGAGATATGCGTGTAGCCCGGCACCGGCCAGGTAAATTGTCCGCCCACATAGTCCAGCGGTGTGTCGTCCACAACCGGCGGCGGGGTCGGCTCGGGTTGTTGCTCCGGCTCTTCCACCGGAGGCAATTCACTCTGGCCCTGGTTCTGCTCTTCCTCGCGCCGTCGATGCTCTTCTTCCTGGCGGCGGCGTTCCTCCTCTTCCTGCTGGCGCTTCAATTCTTCCTGCTGACGTCTCAGCTCTTCCTGTTTGCGCCTTTGCTCCTCGTAATAATTCGCCCACCACTGGTCGATCTCCGCGGCGGCCTGATTTTGCCTTTTGCGAATCTCCTGTTCCTCCATGGAAAGTTCGCCGCTCTCTGCCAAAATCGCCCGCTCGCTTTCGCTGAGGCCGTCCAACGCCTGCTGCGCTTCGCTTTGCAGGGCCCCCAGCTCCGTCCTTTTCTGATCCAGCGCAATCTTTGCCTCGGAGAGGTCGGCGCGGTTCTGTTCCACCTCCGCCTTCTCCGAGGAGATCCCCTGCATCTCCGCCTTGAGATCTTCAATTAGGGCGGTATCATGCGCCGTGATGCTGCGGAGCAAATAACTTTTATTTGCCAGATCCATCACATTTTGCGAGCTCAAAAGGATCTGCAGGCTGCTCGCTTCCCCCGTCTTGTAGATGGCGCACAGCCTCTTTTTTAGCTCGTCAAAGGTGACGTCGACCTGCTTCTGCTTCTCGGCGATCTGTCCAGACATCCCCTGAATGCTCGTGTTCAACGCCGTGACCTGCTGGTTCAAGACGTCGATTTGCTTTTGTACCGTCTGGATCTGGCTGTCGAGCGTCGCCTTATATTCCTCCTGCTTGGACTTATCCGCACGCAGGCTGTCAAGCTTGGATTTTGTCGCTTCCTGCTGTTTTGCCAATTCTTCGCGCTGTTGTTGTAACTCCTGCTGCTCCCGCTGCAACGCGTCCAAATCGCCCTCGACCACCGTCGCATCCGCACGCTGCATGGATGCTGTAGAAGCGCACAACATGGCGATCACTGTCAAAAACGCTGCCACGCGGCGGAATCTTTTGGATTGTTTCATGCCTTCCCTCCCTTTTCTATATGCCCGCAAAGCTTCAAACAGGCATGCCCCAACGGAAATCCCCGGCCATCCGCGCGGTCAGGCGCAGCGGACATGGGAACACGGCACCGCACACATGCGGCGCCCTTTCCAAAAAGGACATGCCTGTCTCAAAAATCAATCGGATCAGGAGAACCAGTTGAACGGGTTCTTCCGCACGCCGTTGACGCGGATTTCAAAATGCAGATGTGGGCCGGTGGAGTTTCCCGTGCTGCCCACATAGGCGATGGTCTGGCCCCGGTTCACCTTCTGGCCCGCGCTCACGGCAAGGCTGCTTGCATGCGCGTAGAGCGTGGAATACCCGCCGCCGTGGTCGATCATCACATAGTTGCCATAGCTGTAATGCCAGCCCGCCTTAACCACCGTACCCCCGTTCGCAGCCACGATCGGTGCGCCGGAAATGCTCCGGCCGTTGGTACGATTGATATCGATTGCCTTATGGCCGCTGCTGTAATTGCAGGAGATGTGCGTGTAACCCGGCACCGGCCAGGTAAACTGCCCGCCCACATAACTGGCGGGCGCGGGACTTCCACTGCCGCTACTCTGGCCCTTCTTCTGCGCGGCGTAGTAATCCGCCCACCATTTGTCGATTTCGGCGGCGGCCTGCGCTTCTTCCTTCTCAATCTTCTTTTGCTGAGCGGAGAGGCTGTTGCTTTCGGACTGAATCGCCCGTTCGTTTGCGGTCAGGTCGTTTAGCACGCGCTGTGCTTCGCTCTCCAACTCGCCCAGCTCGCTGCGCTTGTTGTCCAGCTCCGTTTTCGCCGCGGCGACGTCCTGGCGGTTCTGCTCGATCTCCTTTTTCTCGTCTGCAATCGCCTGCATTTCTTCCTTAAGCGTATTGATCAGCTCCGTATCATGCTCCGTGATAATCTTGAGCAGATGCGTTTTGTTCGCAAGATCCATTACGTTTTCGGAGTTCAAAAGAATCTGAAGGTTGCTCGCCTCGCCCGTCTTATACAGAGCGCAGAGGCGTTCCTTGAGCTGTTCATAATTATAATCGATGTCCGCCTGTTTGTCCGCGATCTGGGCGGTCTTTTCCTTGATATTCTGATCCAGCGTGGAAATCTGGTCGTTCAGCACGTTGACCTGACTCTGCAGGTTCTGCATCTGCTCGTCCAGCGTGTTTTTATATTCCAGCTGCTTTTCCTTGTCGGCCTTCAGGCTGTTGAGCTTCTGATTGGTCTGTGCCTGCTGTTTGGCGAGCTCCTGCTTCTTCTGCTGCAGATCCTTTTGTTTCTGCTGCAGGGAGGAGAGCTTGTCGGACGAAGCCGCTTCTACGTGCAACTGCATCGATGCGGGCGCGCAAAAGATAGAAAACGCCAGCACCAGCGCCAAAAGACCTTTCCACCACTTTGTTTTACAGGCCACCCAAATCTCCTCCTTCTTTCTTCAGATACTTGCCCAGGGAGATCAACCCACCGACGGCGCCGAACAGCGTGCCCGCCAGCATAAACACCAGCGTAATGCGCCACGTCATGGGGCCGATATCCACCGGGGAGAACACCGGAATGGATGCGATGGAGGACAGCAGCTTGTTATACAGGAAGATCAATAGCCCGCTGGCTACACCGCCGGAGAGCAGGCCGATGATGACGCCCTCCACAATAAACGGAACGCGGACAAACCAGTTGGTCGCGCCCACAGATTTCATGATGCTGATCTCCAAACGGCGCGAGAACATCGTCACACGGATGGTGTTGGAGATGATGAACAGGGAAACGAGGCTTAAGATCAGGACAATCCAGAATCCAGCCGATGTAACCAAATTGTCCAGACTGGTGAGCTGCTCTGCGATGTCAGAGTAGTCGATGATCTCTTCCACACCGTTGATCTCCTTGATCTGCGCCGCCGTCTCATCGTAAAGGTTTAGATCCTTCATAGAAATTTGAAAGGCGTCCGGCAAAAAGTTTTCGTCGCCCAACAGGCCCTCCAGCACCGTGCCGTCGTCACCCAGCATGTCCAACATATTTTGTACCGCGTCCTGCTTGGAGACAAACTCGCAGTCCTCAATATTTTCCAACTGCTTAATTTCCTGCCCCACCTTGAGGCTGGTCAGGGTCGGAAGCCCTTCCTTGAGATACACGGTCGTGGAGTTGTTGCCCTCCAAGGATTTCATCGCCACATCGACATTCATGGAAAAGAGCACCGCCGCGCCCGTCAGTACCAGGCATGAAACCAGCACGCCGACCGAGGCAAAACTCATGGTGCGGTTGCTCCAAATATTTTTGACGCCCTCTTTCAGCAGATAGCCCAGGCTCGCCACCCGGGAACCGGTCCGCTTTTGGGGAGTACGCGCTGTCTTTTTACTGCTCATCCTGCTGCACCTCCATCGAAGCCGTATCCGCCACTACGCGGCCATCATGAATCTCCACCACGCGCCGGTGAAAGTGCTTGACCAGCGAGTGCTCATGCGTCACCATCAGGATGGTGGTCCCGCGACGGTTGATCTCGCTGAGAAGGTCCACGATCTCAAAGGAGAGCGCCGGGTCGATATTTCCCGTTGGTTCGTCCGCGATGATCAGCTTGGGATTGTTGACCAGCGCGCGCGCGAGCCCAACGCGCTGCTGCTCGCCGCCGGAAAGCTCATTGGGACGGCATTTTTCTTTGTCTTGCAGGTTCAGAAGGCTCAAAATATAGGGCACGCGCTTCCGGATTTCGCTCTGTGTGGCTCCGATGACATGCATGGCAAACGCTACGTTTTCATACACGTTCATGTTGTCAATCAGGCGAAAATCCTGGAACACAATGCCCATCATGCGCCGCAGATATGGAATCTGGCGCTTTTTTAAGCTGGAGATACGCGTGTTATCGACGATGATTTCGCCCTCGTTTGGCATCTCCTCGCACATAATCAGTTTTAAAAAGGTGCTCTTGCCCGCGCCGGAGGAGCCCACAATAAAGACGAACTCGCCATCGTCGATCGTCAGATTGACATCCCGCAGCGCATGCGTACCATTGCTGTACGTTTTGCTCACATTTTTAAATTCAATCATTTTATCTCTCCCAAAAAACCGGCCGAATGTGTTTTAAAGCCACATAAAAATAAGCGCATTCTCTCAAAAAGGATGCGTTAACGTACCACTCCAAAACTGTGGGATACCCATGGATTTTCCAATGCAATCTTCGCAACAGCATGGCTCTGAGACACACTCGATCTATGTATCGCGGGTTTTCCCGCTTCCCTTCTATTTTCTGTTCGCTAAAATAAAACAGATGTTTCCGCTCTCAAAGCAGCCCGGTTCAGACCGCTCAGGGCATAGAAAACAGCACCTATTGGTGCGTTTACATAATACCAATGGGTGCTGTATTTATTGTTCTTATATAGAAGAAATTTGTAATATTTTTGTAATTTTTACAATTTCATTCCGAATCCGCTTATATTCCCTTCTTTAGAACTTGACCGGATTGGAAGAAAGGTATTTTTTGACCATCAAAGCCACTTTAAAGACAATTGCATCCTCAAATTCACGCAGATCCAGGCCGGTGATCTTCTTGATCTTCTCCAAGCGGTAGACCAGCGTATTGCGGTGCACGAACAGTTTACGGGATGTCTCAGAGACATTCAGGTTGTTCTCAAAGAAGCGCTGAATGGTAAACAGCGTCTCATGGTCCAAGGATTCGATGGAGCCGCGCTTAAAGACCTCTTTCAGGAACATCTCGCACAGCGTCGTCGGGAGCTGATAGATCAGGCGCGCAATGCCCAGGTTGTCGTAGCTGACAATGGCGCGCTCCGTATCGAACACCTTGCCGACCTCCAAAGCCACCTGCGCCTCCTTAAAGGAGCGGGCCAGATCCTTGATGCCGGTCACAATGGTGCCGATGCCGACCACACAGTGGGTGTAGAACTCGCTGGAGAGGGTGTCCACAATGGAACCCGCCAGCTTTTCCAAATCCTTCGGTTCAATCCCCGCACGGATCTCCTTCACCAGCGCGATGTCCGTCTCATTGATGTTGATGATGAAATCCTTGTTTTTATCCGGAAACAGGTTCTGAATGACATCGTACGCGGAAATATCGGACTTATTGGTAATCTTGATCAACATGCAGACGCGGCTGACATCGGAGTTAAAGCGCAGTTCACGCGCTTTCAGATAGATGTCGCCCGGCAGGATGTTGTCCAGGATGACGTTTTTGATAAAATTGCTGCGGTCGTATTTCTCATCATAGTACTGCTTAATACTGCTCAGAGAGATAGCGAGCAGCGATGCATACCGGCTGGCTTCTGGGTCCGAACCGGAAACAAATACTGCATATTCCGGCCTCGGCCTGCTGCCAAAGGATTTATAGGTGTAGCCATTCACCACAAAGGTACCCGGCGCGGCCAAGACGTCGGCGGTAATGCTGTCGTTGACCTCGCCAATCCGGCCCAACTCACTGCATGCAATGATCACGGAGGTCTCATCGATCACGCCGATGGTGCGGTCGATTGCGTCCCTCATCTGGTGAATTACCCCTTGAAATAATCTGTTTGACATGCTGCTCCCTCACTTTATCTATATTTGCTAATCTTGATGTTTGAATCTATCAAAAGGCTACATATATTTTACATAAAAGCAGCACACATTTCAACTATTTATCACAAAATAAAAAATTTTTTTGTGGAAATTGCCGCTCAATTTACAGTTTGTTCATAATTGACCGGAATATTCCGTCCTTCCAGCGATTTTGAGGCCTCAAAACAGCACATTAGTGCAGAATCGTACGCTCCGTATCACTGTCAAACAGGTAAATTTTTCCCATATCAAACGCAATTTTAATTTGCTCTCCGCTCTGCCGCATAGCGTCTGCGTCTACCCGGGACACAACGGAGTGGCCGCTGCAGGTCAAGTAAAGATAGGTTTGCCCACCTGAAGGCTCCATGACCTCCACCTCGGCGTTCACAACGCCGCCCGGCATCTTTTCCACAAAAGCCGGGTCGTCGTGGACATCTTCGGGACGCACGCCGAGCGTCATATTTTTCCCCACATAGTTTTTCAGAACCCCTGCCTTGTCCAGCTCTTTCGGCAGGCATACCGCACTTTTGCCAAAGGTAAAGGTATAGTCCGCACCGGACGCGCCGACCTTGACATTGATGAAATTCATCGGAGGCTCTCCCAAGAATTCCGCCACAAACTGGTTGAGCGGCACATTGTAGAGGTCTTTGGGCGCGCCTGTCTGCTGGATAAAGCCATCCTTCATCACCACGATGCGGTCTCCCAGCTCCATGGCTTCAGCCTGATCCTTTGTTGCATAGAGGACCGTCAGACCCAGGCGCTGGTGCAGGTTCCGCAGCTCGCCGCGCAGCTGCGCACGCAGCTTTTCGTCCAAATTGGCAAGCGGCTCGTCCAGCAAAAGCACCTTCCGGCCGCGCATCATTGCACGCGCCAGGGCCACTGTCTGCTGCTGTCCGGCGGTCAGCGCCCCCGGCTTGCGGTTCAGCAGAGCTCCCATATTTAAAATTTCTGCAACCTCTTTAATGCGCTGTTCAATCTTTTCTTCCGGAATCCGGTGCATTTTCAGGCTGAACGCCATATTTTCCTCTACGGTCAAATTGGGATATAATGCGTTGTTCTGCAGAACCATGGCGAT
The DNA here is from genome assembly GCA_048455095.1 of Anaeromassilibacillus sp. Taxonomy (GTDB): domain Bacteria; phylum Bacillota; class Clostridia; order Oscillospirales; family Acutalibacteraceae; genus Anaeromassilibacillus. The sequence continues at coordinate 9,607 of DBFXIC010000522.1, read as the reverse complement.
GTCCCGATCCTGGGGAGAGAGCAGGTTGACCCGTGTGTCTCCTATGTAGATTTCACCCTCTCCGGGTGTTTCCAGGCCGGCAATCATCCGCAGCAGGGTCGATTTTCCACATCCATCCGGACCGGCTACGACGAGGAATTCACCGTCGGCAGCCTCCAGCGTGCAATCGCGCACTGCTGCCACGCCGCTGTTGAACGTCTTACAAACATGCCTTAAAGATACGCTCGCCATATTTCATAATCCTCCAAATAGCAATTGGCATTCCCCATGCCCGTTGACAAATCTTCATTTCTTAACTGTGTAAGAGAAAAAAGTGAGTGCATTTCTTCATCCCAAAAAGCAGGTTAGCCTCTATCATATCAGATGCAATTCTTTTTGAACAGGCGTTTTTTACCCAAAAATGCAACAATACCTTTATGAAAATCCGCTAAAAGACAAACCATTCTCTACTTTTTCGGTCAGATTGCTTACAAAAAGATTTTTTCTCGTTCTTCCGGCAGTAACAAACGCACTTGTCCTGGTTGCAGGGCAGAATCCAAGTCCAGCGCGCCGATCCGCAGCCGCTTAAGGCGCACAACCGTCTTGCCTACCGCGCGGAACATGCGCTTGACCTGATGGAATTTCCCCTCACAGATTTTCACCTGCACGTGCGTCCCCTCCAACAGGGTCAGCTCTGCGGGCAGGCAGGTGCGGTCGCTCAGTTCCAATCCCTCTGCAAAGAGCCGTACATCCTCCGGCTCCGCCGGGAGATCCAGCTCCGCCTCGTAAAGCTTGAACACATGGTTCTTCGGTGCAAGCATCCGGTGGGCAAAATCCCCGTCATCCGTGATGATCAGCAGTCCCTCCGTATCACGGTCCAGACGGCCCGCAGGGAAAAGGCCGCGGCGCATCAATTCCGGAGGCAGTAAATCCACCACCGTTTTCTGACGTGTATCCCGCGCGGCAGAGAGCACCCCCGCCGGCTTATTCATCATGATATAGACATATCGCTGAAAGCCAAGGGGCCGCCCCTCTACCGCGATTTCATCCTGTTCGGGATCCGCTTTGCTATCCGCCTGCCGCACCACGGCCCCGTTGACCGTCACCGCACCGCGCCGGATCAGCACGCCGGCCTCCTTACGGCTCCCTATATTTTGCGAAGCCAAAATCTTGTCCAGCCGTTCCTTTGGCATTGTTTCACATCCATCCTTTTTGATTCCTCTATTATATCGGGTTCCCGGCGCGAATACAAATCCTTTTCGGTGTTTTCTGTATGGGGCGCACCTCTTTTCAAGGCAAATCCACGATTGTACAAAACAGAACCATATATGATAAAATCCGTCTCGTATTTTTCAATCCACTCGCTGCAAAGTGTTTCAACCGGCACAGGATATCTATTTTGGCAGTGGATGTGTGTCCTCTTTATCCAGCGAGCTCGTCCTTATTCAAAATATAGAATTATCGACATGTACAGAAAGCCCCGGAAAGCAACGGCTTCTACGTTTAAAAGCCATTGCCCTTCCGGGGCCCTTGGATTCCTTTTAAAACACAGATGCTGCCGGGCGATTTCCACGCACCGGTCAGTCCGTCGGCCACGCGTTGGCCGGAATTTCCGAGGAAGGCGTTGCTTCCGCTTGAGAGGAAGCCGCTTCCTCCACCGGCGCAGCGCTCTCTACCGTCGATTCTTCCGCCGCAGAGGAGGCGGGCGCTTCAGAGGTTGTGCCGTCCTGTGCATCAAACGGGAGCATAAACCCGTCCAAGGCTGCCGAGGAGACGTCTCCCCCGACCACTCGGTCTTCATAAGTCAGGAGATTGGCATGCACCGGGTTTTCATCCGGGTAATTCGTCACTTCATACACCCACTGGCGGCAGACCTTGCCCGCCAACGGCTCCAGGTCAAAGCCCTGCTGCTTTTGCAGCGCGTTATAATTGGTATACACCTCATCGAACGGGTCCGGAATGGTGACCTCCCGGATTTCCAAAGGTTCCGTATCCACCTGCCAGCCAAATTGTGCCAGGAACGCAATGCGCTCATCGTTGGTGGACGCCTCACATGCATAGCCCTTTTCATTGCCCGTCCCTGCCGAAGCATGGAGCTTGCCAGCTGCCAAAAATACCGTCACCGCCGCCAGGATCACCGCCAGCGCCACAACCGCCCATTTTTTCTTTCCTGCCTTGATGGAAAACACAAACACAAACGATCCCTCCCCGCGGCGAGCGCCGCTTTTTCATCTCTAATGAATATGCATTGGCCGGGGGAATCATGCATCGCGGAGCATTTAAAATAGAACGTCGCCGGTATTCCTGCAAAACTCCATTCAGCACCCGGTTGCTTACCGCCTGGTTCCTCCGGGGCTGAATACCGGAGGTTGGCCGTCGAACCCACTGTTCAAATCAAAAAATGGGACATGAAAAGTACGCCGCATCCGGCAAAGCCGAAAGCGGCGCATTGGGGGAAGGAATTTTTTATTTTTAGAAAGAAGATTTCTCAAGAGGTACATCAAGAGGGCACAGGAAGCCCACGCCCCACACTTAACGAAAAAGGATTCTATGGAAAATTATTCAACGATATCGAACTGGAAGGTGATGTTACCCCAATAGGTGCCCGTCTCCGGAATCACCTTGGAGGGGATGACGCGGAACTTGTATTCGCCGTCCTCGTCAAAGGACATAACTTCTTTGTTCAATTCATTCACAATGCGGGAAGAACCATCCTTATAGAACCCCTGCACTTTGTACGGAACATACTTGTAGCCGCGATACAGGGAAAAGTCCGGGCAATCTTTCGGCATGCCGGATTTGCGTGTGCTGGTAATGGAAAGGACTACCTTCCCGCCGTCCAAATTGGAGACGCCCTCTGCTTTAAACGTCGAATTCGAGCCGCCTTTTTCCAATTGCAGGCCCATAGGAATCGTGATGGTATAGGTGGGTTCCGTTACAGCTTCATATTCCAGTTCCACGCTCGTCTCCCCGTTGGTAAAGGAGTCCTGATCAAACGTCACGCTTCCGGGATTCACAGTCTTGGCCGCTGCAAACGCCGAAGTGGTCATGCCTGCGGCCATCATAGCCGCGAGGCAAAATGCAATTGCTTTTTTCATTTCTGTTTCCTCCATTTTAATAAAATCTCTATATGAATATCCCGAATGGGATAAGAATAGACATTATCCGACCAGCAGCTTTGTTTTGACGTTCGCCCCATTCATCTGGGTTGTGTTCTCCAGGGAATAGGTGGCAATTTTAATTGTCGCTGCATATTCCCCTGCATCCAGCGCGCGGGAGAGCGTTTCCTCCTGTACGGCTTTGCCGGGCTCCACCATTTTGGAGGCATACAGCGTTTCTCCGGTGTCGTCAAGGACCAGCTCAAATGTGAAATAGCAGGGGTTCCCTTCCGGATTTAGAAGGGAGATTTTTACATCCTTTTTTCCCGCTGGAAGAGCGATAGACGCATAGCCTGGGATTTTGATCCCCTGTTGCTGCCCGTTTTGATCGGGCGGTGCCGTGCCCGTCCAAGTCTGCGCAGCATCGTCCAACTCCGGCGTGACCTGCGCCGTCTCTGCGTCCCTGGCGGCCAGCCATTCCTGATAATGCACGCCCGCGTAAACGCCGCCGCCCATCATCATCAACATGCACAGGAGCACGGCGGCGATCAGCGCGCCCTTTTTCCGGACACTCCACTTTTTTCTTTCATCCATTCTGTCAAACAACCTTTCCGGAATTTGTCTTTCTGCTGGTTCACACGGTGCGGCCCTGACCGCACTTCCGTGTTTCCGAGATCAAGAATACGCCTGCTCCGTTAAAGGTACGTTTTCTTTCTGTTAAATTTGGACGAAAAAACAGGGCAATCGCTCCGGCCTTTTCTGACCGGGCAACTGCCCTGCATATTTCTATTTGTTTCTATTCCCACGGGAAACCCGAAGCACTCCTTTGGGAGTTTACCATCTCTATCCGGGACGCACCTGCGGTGGCAACCACTTTCAGCGGTTTTCTTAAAGCAGCCATGTCGCACCCCATGGGAAGCCTTAAACAACCTTTCAGGAGTTTGCCGTCTCTGGCCGGGGCGCACAGCGTCTTTCTGCGCCTACGGTGATCCCTTCGTTGGCCTGGTGTAAACGGGAGCGTATCCTTTCTGTCCGGACGACGCTCGACTGGTTTCCCGCAGAAAACTTAGGGCCGCCCGTGCGTGCAGGCTCAGCCTGCATCGGCATCGGCTTTGGCCTGCTCAATCACCTTTTGGGCGACCATGGCGGGCGCTTCCTCATAGCGGGTAAAGTCAAAGGTATAACTGCCGCGTCCCTGCGTGACCTGGCGGACAAAGGTGCAGAAATCGTGCATCTCCGCCACCGGTACTTCGGCTTCAACGGTCTGCTTTCCAGGTCCGGCGGGCTCCATACCGAGCACGCGCCCACGGCGCTTGTTGACCTCGCCCATGATGTCGCCCATGTTCGCATCCGGAACGGTCGCGCGCAGGGTTCCGATGGGCTCCAACAACGCGGGGTTCGCCTGCGGCATGCCCGCCTTGTAGGCCAGGGAGGCCGCCGTCTTAAATGCCATTTCAGAGGAATCCACCGGGTGATAGGAACCGTCGTACAGCGTGGCGCGCAGGCCAACCACCGGATATCCGGCCAAAGGACCGTGCGCAATGCAATCCTGCAGGCCCTTTTCAACCGCCGGGAAATATCCCTTCGGCACGGAGCCGCCCACAACGCGCTCACCGAACTCCAGGCCCTCGCTGTCGCACGGCTCGAACTCGATCCATACGTCGCCGAACTGGCCGTGGCCGCCGGTCTGCTTCTTATGGCGTCCCTGCACCTGAACCTTCTTGCGGATGGTCTCGCGGTATGGCACGCGCGGCTGCTCCAACGTGACCTCCACGCCGAACTTCGCCTTCAGTTTGGAGACGATCACGTCGAGATGCTGCTCGCCCAAGCCGCTGATGACCATCTGATGCGTTTCCGCATTATTTTCGAATTTAATAACCGGGTCCTCTTCCATCAGGCGGAACAGGCCCTGTGCAACCTTATCCTCTTCGCCCTTCTTCTTCGGCAGAATCGCCATGGAGAGCGTCGGAACCGGATAGGTGATGCCGTCCAGCGTGACCTTGCGCGTCGGGGAGCAGAGCGTATCGCCCGTGGCAACGTTGCCCAGCTTGAGCACCGCGCCGATGTCGCCCGCCGCAATACAGCTCAATTCTTCCTGCTTCTTTCCACGCATCGAGACGGTTTTGCCGATGCGCTCGATGTTGCCCGTGCGCATATTCATCAGCTGCGCGTCCGTCGCAACCTTGCCGGAGATCACCTTCAGGAAGGACATCTTGCCCACAAACGGGTCGGCGATGGTCTTAAACACGAGGGCTGCGGTTGCGCCGTCCGGATTCACGGAAAGCTCCACCGGGTTGCCGTCGATGTCCGCTGCGATCTCGCCGCTCTTGTCCAGAGCGGACGGCGCAAGCCAGGTCAGGCCGTCGAGGAACTGCTCCATGCCGCGCATCAGCAGCGCGTCGCCGCAGAATACCGGGCAGATCGCGCCGGATTTGACGCCCTTGCTCACGCCTACGATGACCTCCTCCGGCGTAAACGGCTCGCCAGAGAAATATTTTTCAAACATCTCGTCGCTGGTCTCCGCAACCGCCTCATAAATCGCGGTACGCAGGCCCTCCAAACGGTCGCCCATCGGCGGCATCGCCACTTCCACAGGCTTGCCGTTGGAATAATCGTACGCTTTATATTCCAAAATGTTGACGTAAATATTTGCTTTTCCATCTTCTATGTACGGAACGACCACAGGGCAAACAGAGGGACCAAAGCTGGCCTTCAAGTCCTCAAACACGCGATAGAAGCGCGCGCTCTCGTCACACAACCCGTTGACAAAGAAAATTTTGGCCAGGCTGCGCGCATCCGCTGCCGCAACCGCTTTTTCCGTACCGACGTCCACGCCGTCCTTGCCGGATACTGCGATCAGGACGGAATCCGCTGCGCGGACCGCCTCACACATCGCGCCCTCAAAGTCAAACAGTCCGGGGGCATCCAGCAAATTGATCTTATGATTTCTCCACTCCAGCGGAGCTACGGCCGTGCTGACCGTTGTTTTTCTTCTGATTTCCTCGGGGTCATAGTCACATACAGTATTCCCCTCGCCGACTTTTCCAAAGCGGTCTGTGGCGCCGGAAAGGTAGAGCATGGCCTCCGCGATCGAGGTCTTTCCTGCTCCGCTATGCCCCGCGATTGCAATGTTCAGAATATCTTTTGCATTGTACAATTTCACCTTAAAAACTCCTTTCAGGGGTTGATTGGTACAACTTTACAATTGTTCAATCAAATTAATAACAATTATATCGTATTCTCACAAACATTACAAGCAAAAAGTGAAAATTAACGGAACAGAAATGGAATCTTTTTCTGAAAGGTTACAAAACTCGCATAAATCCCTGTGCATTTTCCACAAATCCACTCCTTTAGGCGCAATTTGCGAACCGTTTTGGACTGTTTTAAATGACTTTTCGCCCCATATCATTCCAAATTAAAATTCTTTCATAAATCCTTCTTGGCCCAAAATAGATTTCAAGTGGGTCTGAACCACTCTTTAGATTGAGTATTGCAAAATCCTGATAATAAACCTTTGCCTCTCATCCAAATCGTTGTGGCCCGCCCATATTTATGGGAACGATTCTGTGTTGCTCCTGCCACAACCATTTTCCGTATAAAGATAAAGCCTGGTCTACATTTTGACCCGGATGAAACGGGCAGACTAAACCACAGCCCATTTTGGTGTACTGCATTCCAGATGGGTTTTCCGCTGCTGAATCAGCGCAATAAAAAAGCCGCCGCCCTTCCCAACATCGGGAAAGGCGGCGGCAAACTGTTATTGGAAACGAATGCAATTAGGCTTTGCCCTCGCAGCCGAGAACCGTCTTGATCTTGTGCTCCACGAGGCCCTGGATGGCGTCACGCGCAACACCCAGATACTGGCGGGGATCGAAGTGGGACGGATTCTCCGCAAAATACTTGCGGATGGTCGCGGTCATCGCGAGGCGCAGGTCGGAGTCCACATTGATTTTGCAGACTGCCTTCGCAGCGGCTTCACGCAGCATCTCTTCCGGGATGCCGATTGCATCGGGCATCTGGCCACCGAACTGATTGACCATCTGCACAAACTCCGGGAGGACAGAGGAGGCGCCGTGCAGAACGATCGGGAAGCCCGGCAGGCGGTTGGAAACTTCTTCCAGGATATCAAGGCGCAGCTTCGGCTTCTGGCCGGGTTTGAACTTGTAAGCACCGTGGCTCGTGCCAATCGCAATGGCAAGGGAGTCCACGCCTGTCCGTGTTACAAAATCCTGAACCTCTTCCGGATCCGTGAACTGAGCTTTGTCGTCTTCCACCTTGACGTCGTCCTCAACGCCGGCGAGTTTGCCGAGCTCGGCCTCTACCGTAACGTTGTACTTATGCGCATACTCCACAACTCTGCGGGCTTCTTCCACGTTCTCCTCATAGGGTTTCGCGGAACCGTCAAACATAACGGAAGTGAAGCCGTCGTCGATGCAAGCCTTGCACATCTCAAAGGACGGGCCGTGGTCCAAATGCAGAGCGACCGGAATGTCCGGGTTCTCTTTCACAGCGGCTTCGACCATCTTCACCAGATAGGCCGGATGCGCATATTTACGGGCGCTGGAAGAAACCTGCAGAATCACAGGGGCCTTCAGCTCCGCGCAAGCGCTCATGATGCCCTGGATGATTTCCATATCGTTAATATTGAACGCGCCGATCGCATAGCCGCCGTCGTATGCCTTTTTGAACATTTCCTTGGTATTAACCAATGCCATTGGAATCACTCCTATCTTTTAGATGTCCCTATTATACCGCACATTCCACAAAAAAGAAATACCTTTTATCAAAAAAGCGGCTGGAGATTGGCCGGCCCTGCGCATATACGGCAATCGGCTTGTGGATGGGGAAACAAATAAAAAAAGCCTGCCGCATGCATCCCGTGCGGCAGGCTCCTCGATTCGTTTTAAATGTCATGGGGAAGCAAAACGTCCGATCGCTTTTAAGCGCTCACCGGACCTTTTTCCCAATCCCCAGTCCGTGCATAGTGGAAAATATACTGCTGCGCAATCCCGGCATATGGGCCGAAATCTTCCGGCTTTTTGCCGGGAAACAGCTCCTTCATGGCGCGCTTCATCCATACGTCCATTGGGAACGCATCCAAACGGTGCAGTCCGTACAGCAGGGCGCAGTCCGCCACCTTTGGCCCCACGCCCACAATCGTCATCAGCTTTGCACGCGCCTGTGCAAGCGGAGCGCTTCGCAAGACTTCCAAATCCACCTCTCCGGACGCCACCTTGCGCGCCGCGTCAAGTATGTACCGCGCCCGGAACCCGCACCGCAGGCAGACGAGCGCGTCCTCGTCCAGGCCAGCCAGACGCTCCGGCTTTGGGAATTCCCGCACGCCGTCCGCCATCTCCTCGCCATAGGCCTCGCACAGCCGCGCGACAATCCCCTTGATGCGCGGAATATTGTTGTTTTGCGAAATAATAAAGGAGCAGAGCGCCTCCCACGGGTCCTGATTCAGAATCCGCATACCGGGCGCATGGGCGGCCGCCCTTGCCAGCATCGGGTCGGATGCGGAAAGTGCGTCGCGGATAGCGCCATAATCGCGGTCCAAATCGAAGTACCGGCGCCAGAACGGTTCTGCCGACACGCGCTCCACGTTCTCCTCAGAGAGATGCAGCACGCGCCCGCCGGCCACGCCCCGGTAGGAGCCGTCCGGCTGCCTGTCCCATCGGAAGCACTGCCCGCATTCCAGCGTCGCGGCAATGTCGAAATCACGCAGAGTTCCCATTTACGCCTCCGGGCTCTCCTGGATGCCCTTGCGGTAGAACGGTTTTTTATCCTCGATGGCCTCCTTGCCGAACTTGCCGCTGGACGGCATCAGATCCAGGAATTCGCCGGCCTTCATCGCGTGATGGCAGGCGTCGATGGTCGCCTTGAAGAGCGCTTCCTGCTGCGCGCCCTGGGTCAGGCTCACAACCACCAGATGGTGCGGCTCCTGCGCATTGGCCTTGTAATTTGCCGTGAACAGCCATGCGCTGAGCACCTCGGTGCGGGTTTTGAAGAAATCGCAGAGCGCCTGCACCAGCTCCGTCGGATACGGGTCGGGCTTGCTCAGCACCACCATGTCCGGGCTGATCGGACGCTGCTGAAGCGGATGGGCAATCTGTTCCATAGTATTCTTGCGGACCACCAGATTCTGCGTGCAGGGGTTGACCACAAAGCCCGCGACCTCACCCTTCTGGCCGTTGACCAGCGTGCGCAGTTCGGAAAAGTCCAGCGTCATGGTGTCCTCCACGTCGGACGCCCATTTCTTGAGCTCGTCCATGTCGGAGAACATTGCAAAGAAGCTCTCACCCTTGGTGGTGGTCGCTGCACGGAATTTCACCTGGGTCTGCTGGTTCGGCGTGCCGTCCTCGGACTTGCCCACCAACGTCACAGGAGTGATATAGCGCATGTTGCGCATCTCCTCGATCAGTTCCAGTTCGTCTTTCCTTGTTTTATTTGTATCAAACTGTTTCAGTTTGCTGATAAACGCGGGATTTTGAACGGATTGGTTAAGCTGCATAAATTGGTTCCTCCTA
>DBFXIC010000521.1:0-9179 GCA_048455095.1 Anaeromassilibacillus sp. | reverse complement strand
AGCTGGAACTGCTGCTCTCTACCCCCTCCTCGGCCATCGGCACCAGCCGGGACCATCTGGAGCCTGAGGACTACCGGGCCATCGCCCGGGTCATCGGCGGGCACAACATCAAATATGTGTTCTTCAACGGCGGCAACGGCAGCATGGATGCCTGCGGCAAGGTGTACGCGGCGTGCAAGGCTCAAGGGCTGGACGTGCGGGTGGTGGGCATCCCAAAGACCATGGACAACGACATCGCGGTGACGGACCATGCGCCCGGCTACGGTAGTGCGGCGCGCTACATGGCCGCCAGCGTGGCTGAGGTTTGCTGCGACGTGAGAGGGCTGCCTATTCACGTGGTGGTGGTGGAATCCTTGGGCCGTGCGGCGGGCTGGGTGGCGGCCGCCAGCGCCTTGGCCGGGGACAGCGGTACCGGCGGGCCGGATTTGATCTATCTACCCGAGCGCGCCTTCAGCGAGGAGCAGTTCCTAGCGGACGTGCAGCAGCTGATCGACACCAAGGGCAGTGGCGTGGTGGTAGCCAGCGAGGGCCTGCATTACGCCGACGACACGCCCATCGTGGAGCCGGTGATGACCGTGGGCCGCGCCACCTATTTCGGCGACGTGTCGGCCCACTTGGCCAACCTCATCATCAAGAAGCTGGGTTATAAGGCCCGGGCGGAAAAGCCCGGCATCTTGGGCCGCTCATCCATTGCCTGGCAGAGTGCCATCGACCGGGACGAGGCCGTGCTGGCGGGCACCGAGGCGGTGAAGGCCGCCGTGGCCGGCCACACGGGCGTGATGGTGGGCTTCGAGCGCGAGACGGGCGAGGCGTACGCCGTCAAACCCGTCCTCATCCCCATCGAGCAGGTGATGCTGACGGAAAAAAACATGCCGGACGAATTTATTAACGAGGCGGGCAACGGTATCACCGAGGCGTTCAAGGCGTGGTGCCGCCCCCTCATCGGCACGCCGTTGCGCAGGTTCGTCAGCTTTCAAACGAAAACGAGGAGTTGTGAACAATGAAATTGGAATTTGAGTACGGGCAAGGACTTATGAGCGCGGAATTGCCGGATAGCACGGACGTGTTCATCCCGGGGCAGACGGTGGCGGACCCGTCGTGTATCGAACAGACCTGGGAGACGCTGTACGCCACCACCCTAGACAGCATCCGCAACCCCATCGGCATGCCCACGTTGACACAGCTGGCCCACAAGGGCAGCAAGGTGGCGTTCGTCATCCCGGACATTGTCAAGGGCGGCAACCAGCCCACCAGTCACCGCAAGGTGGCCATCCGTGCCTGCCTGGATGAGCTGTACAGCGTGGGCGTGGAGAAAAAGGACGTGCTGCTGCTGTTCTCCAATGGCCTGCATCCCCGCGCCACGGTGCCGGAGATGAAGACCATCTTGGGCTCGGAACTGTTTGAGGAATTCTACGAGAACGGTCAGATCACCAGCCACGACTCGGAGGACTACGACCACCTGGTGGACATCGGCTATACCGAGGCTGGCGACCATGTAATCATGAACAAGTACGTCTACGACGCCGACGTGGCCATCCTCATTGGCCACACCCAGGGCAACCCCTACGGCGGCTACTCGGGCGGCTACAAGCACTGCGCCACGGGCATCAGCCATTGGCGCAGCATCTCGGCCCACCATGTGCCACAGGTGATGCACCGGCAGGACTTCGTGCCCGTATCCACCCACAGCGAGATGCGCCACAAGTTCGACCAGCAGGGTATGCTGATGGAAGAGAAGATGGGCAAGAAGTTCTTCTGCTGCGACGCGGTGCTGGACACCAAAAGCCGGCAGATCGAGATCAACTCCGGCTGGGCGAAGGAGATGCAGCCCATCAGCTGGAAAACGGCGGATAAGCGCACCTATGTGCACTGGGCAGAAAAGAAGTACGATGTGGTAGTGTTCGGCATGCCGACCAACTTCCACTACGGTGCTGGCATGGGCACCAATCCCATCCAGATGATGCAGGCGCTCTCGGCCCAGGTAATCCGCCACAAGCGGGTGCTGGCAGATCACTGCGTGTTCATCGTCTCCAGCATCTGCGACGGCTGGTTCCACGAGGAGCGCTGGCCGTACCTGAGAGAGCTGTATAAGATGTTCCAGCATGACTCGATGAACATCCTGCCGGACATGAACCGCTACGGCGAGTATTTCGCCACCAACCAGGAGTACATCCGCAAGTACCGCTTTGCCAATGCCTTCCACCCGTTCCACGGTTTTTCCATGATGAGCTGCGGCCATCTGGCGGAGGAGCACACCAGCGCCATCTACATTGTGGGCGCGCGGGAGCCGGGCATCGCCCGGGGCATGGGCCTGAAGACCCGGGCCACCTTCGAGGAGGCTTTGCAGGACGCGATGAAGAAGTACGTGGGCCCCAATCCCAACATCCTGGCCCTGCCCCAGACCTTCACCACTGCCGCCGTGCACTTGTGCATGAAGGACCCCAGCCAGAACAGCCATACCCGCGACTGCGCCCCCGCTCATCCTTGCGGCGGCTAAAAGAGAAAAAGATGATTCAATTTCAATACACTGATGAATCAAAGATTGTATCCGAAGAAGCGTTTCATGCCCTACTTGCAGAGAGCGCGGAGATGCTCGAGCGTTGCAAGCGGGGCGAAGCAAAGTATGCGGACAGCCTTGGCTGGCTAAATGTGGACGAGTAGGTAGGCTCAGAGCAGTTGGAGCGCATTGAGGCACTGGCGGCGCAGATTCGAAAAAAGGCCGATGCATTTGTGCTTATCGGCGTTGGCGGCTCGAACAACGCCGCGCGCGTGGTAATCGAAGCTATCGCGCCGGAAGACAGTATGAAAATCGTCTACGCCGGCAACACACTCAGTGCAGACTCCCTCAACCGTGTGCTGAAAAGTCTTGACGGGCATGAGGTGTATATCAACTGTATCGCCAAGAATTTCGAAACGCTGGAGCCAGGCGTGTCTTTCCGCATCTTGCGCCAGTATCTCGTACAGCGATACGGCAAAGAGGAGGCTGCGAGGCGCATACTCTGCACCGGAACTCCGGGCAGTCCGCTGGAGGCGCTCTGCCAGAAAGAGGGATACGCGTTTGTCGTCTTTCCGCCGAACATCGGCGGGTGGTATACGGCGCTTAGCGCCGTGCATCTAATCCCGATGGCTGTGGCGGGTGTGGACATCCGCGAACTCGTCTGCGGCGCATCGGAGACAGAACGGCTTCTGAAGATGCTCCCGGCACAGGAAAATCCCGCACTGCGCTACGCAGCGTTGCGCACGCTTTACCACCGGAACGGATACAAGGCCGAAATGCTCAGTGCCTTTGAGCCACGCCTCGCGTGGTTCTTCAAATGGTGGGAACAGCTTTTCGCTGAGAGTGAGGGGAAGGACGGAAAAGGCCTTCTGCCCGTCACCGGAGAATACTCCGAGCAGTTGCACAGCTTCGGGCACTTCGTGCAGGAAGGGACACATCTGATGTTTGAGACGTTTCTCGACGTGCGCACGCCCGGCGTGTCCGACCAGCTAATTGTTGAAAGTTAGGACGTGGAGGACGGCTTCAGTTACCTCGACGGAAAGAGTATGTGGGACATCAACAAGGCGGCGTTCACAGCGACACGCTAGGCACATAGCCGCGTTATGCCGTGTCTGACGCTCGAGCCGGAGCGCTCGACACTGCACACTATGGCGTGCTATTTTATTTCTTTTCTTTCGCGTGTTATCTCTCCAGCAGTCTGCTGAAGGTCGACCCGTTTGATCAGCCCGGCGTGGAAGCGTACAAAATCCAAATGTTCCGAATGCTTTGGAAAAACTGGCGAAACAGGTGGAAAAATAAGCGGAGCCAGTTCTCAGAATACGATGAACAAACTTCTTGAAAACTAATAAAGGTTCTATTTATAGCCATCCCGGAGTTGAATGGAAATCCTATGCTGGAGCTGGGAGGTAAAATGGCGTTCAGTTTCATTATTGGGTTCATGGATGGAGCAATCCCCACCATGTATCTGAAACAGATTAAATCTTAGTTGCAGAACTTTCCGTTTGAAGTGGTGCACACACGGCTTCCGGAAGTGGAATTGCCCCAAACTGTATCCAAACATAATGGAAGAGAATCCAACTTCATTTTACTTTGGATGCAATTGAGTAAAAAGCAAGTCAAAAGAAAAGCGGGGCTGCCCGCAATTAGACTTGGGGACTGCGAATCAGTTTGCTGGCTCAAAAATCAGTACTGTACACTGGAGGTTACATAAGAAAAGAGTGTCGAGAAAACAAATTCACATTAAGAAATGCAAATACGTTTGTTAGTTAAGCGGCAGATAACGCCTCCATCAGTAAAATGATTTAGGTATGAGCAAAACTCTGATTCACATGAGGAAGTCCGCCATGTATGTATAAGGTGAAGAATGCACTGTATAGCACGGCTGAATTTTGCACAACATGCGTTTTACTCATCCCTAAAAAATATTTTCAAAATATAAAGAGTAAAATGTCTATGCACAGTATTAATGTAATGCTCAAACCTGCAAGCGGTATGTGCAATATGTGTTGTAAATACTGCTTTTATGCAGATGAAACAAAAAAGCGCGCCATAACGAATTATGGCCTTATGTCCTTCGACACACTCCATTCTGTGCTGGAAAAAGTTTTATCGGAAGCAACTCGGTCATGCACGATTGCATTCCAGGGCGGGGAACCAACATTGGCGGGTCTGCCGTTCTTTCGGCAGGCAATCAGCATCTGTAAAGGAAAAAATGTGAATCATTGCAGCATCTCTTTTGCCATACAAACGAATGGCCTTTTGATTGATGATGAATGGTGCGAATTCTTTGCAGAAAATCATTTTCTGGTGGGTATTTCGTTGGACGGCCCGAAAGAACTGCACGATGCAAACAGGCCGGACACTGTCGGAAAAGGAACATACAGCAGAGTGATGCACGCATTGCAACTGCTGAAAAGTCATGGAGTGGATACGAATATCTTAACGGTTGTCACAGCGGACACTGCGAAGAACTATCGTAAGACGTATAACTTTTTCGTTCGCAGCGGGTTGGATTATCAGCAGTATATCCCTTGCTTAGACCCTCTGGATGAACCGCGGGGGCAGCAGCCATGGTCGCTGACGCCGGAGCGCTTTGAACAGTACCTCAAGGCTTCGTTCGATTGCTGGTACCAGGATGCGATGAGGGGAAGAAAAAGATATCACCGATATTTTGACAATCTGCTTTTGATGCTGAACGGCCAGCCGCCGGAGGCCTGCGGCATGCTGGGAACATGCGGGATGCAGTATGTTGTGGAAGCAGACGGCAGTGTGTATCCTTGCGATTTCTATATGCTGGATCAGTATAAGCTGGGGAATCTGAATACAGATACGCTTGCCCAAATAGATGCCAGACGGAAAGAGATTGGATTTATAGAGCAGAGTTGTGCAGTAGACGAAAAGTGCAAGATATGCAAATGGTATCAACTGTGCCGTGGAGGATGCCGAAGAGATAGAGACTATTATCAAGACGGCATTGGTCGAAATTACTACTGTGCTGCCTACGAGCGTTTCTTTGAATATGCCTGGCCGAAATTGGGCGAAGTGTATGAAGAAGTGATAAGAGGCTAGAAAGAGGATTTACAGGATGTCAATTTTAGCGTTTTTGGTCAGTTTTCTGGCGTCAACAGCAGGTGCAATCTGCGGGATTGGCGGCGGAGTTATCATCAAACCGACTCTGGATTTATTCCAAATGGCCAGTGTGTCTACGATCAGCTTTTTATCGGGCTGTACGGTGCTTTCGATGAGTTTGTACTCTGTTGGCAGGGGATTGCTGGCACATGACAGTACAGTGGACTTCAAAACAGGGACACCGCTGGCGCTGGGCGCGGCAATTGGTGGTGTTTTCGGCAAACAACTGTTTACTGCCGTCAAGGAAGCCGCTTCCAACCCGAATATGGTGGGGGGTGTACAGGCCGGATGTCTCGCAATCATCACAATTTATACGCTTGCCTATACGGTAAACAAAGCGCATATAAAAACGCGTCAGATTCAAGGGTCAATTCCCTGTGTGACAATAGGCGTGGCACTTGGTATCATGTCAAGCTTTTTGGGAATCGGCGGCGGGCCGATTAATCTGGTGGTTCTGTACTATTTCTTTTCCATGTCCACAAAAACAGCAGCCCAGAATAGTTTGTACATTATTTTAGTTTCGCAGATTACGAGTATTGCGACAACGCTGTTTACAAAAACTGTGCCGGAATTTGAATGGCTCTGGCTGGTTCTGATGGTGGCCGGGGGAATCGGCGGCGGTGTTGTAGGGCGGCTGATCAACAAGCGAATCGATAATAAACAGGTGGAGAAGCTGTTTGTTATACTGATGTTTGTCATCATTGGAATCAGTTGCTACAATACTTGGGCGTTTATGAGATGAAAATTGAGCTAATTCATATATGGAGATTTTGGAACCGCGGGTGGAGGGCTATACCTGCGAGAAAATTGCGGACAGGCTGGGGTACAAAAATCACAGCGGGGTTGTGAAACGGATGGAGGCCATCAAGAAGCGGTTTATCCAATACGAAAAAGACGCAAGGCGCTAAAGCCACGCAAGCCGGAAATGGCGGGCGTGGCTTTTTGCCGCCCAAACCCAAAGGAAAGAAGGTGCGAATGTTCAATATCAATGATTTGCCACCCATTGAGGTAGTGTGGTAGTGTCAAGGATTTTACGCAAATTGGTTTGCAGACTCCGGGATGAATGAAGTTAGCCAGCAATGGAGGCATCCTCAACGGCAGCCTCCAAGTGCTTCATGTTCATGTACTTTTTGTTGCCCCACTGGGTGCCGGCCACATGGCGCAGTCGGGCACAGACCAGCATGAGAGCAGAGTTACCGTCCGGGAAACTGCCCACCACACGGGTGCGGCGGCGGATCTCCCGGTTCAGGCGTTCAATAACATTGTTGGTGCGGATGCGAGTCCAGTGTTCGCTGGGAAAGTCGCAGTAGGTCAGCGTTTCCTCAATGCCATCCTCTACCTTCTTGGCGGCCTCCTTCAGTTTCATGGAACGCAGTTCCTCCACCACAGCCTTAGCCTTTTCCCGGGCAGCTTTCTTGATCTCCTGGGCGTGGATCGCCTTGAGCATCTTGGCCACCAGCTTCACCTTGGAGCGAGGCGTGACTGAGAACACATTGCGGTAAAGATGGACGGTACACCGCTGGTATTTGGCCTCAGGAAACACTTCTCCCACAGCCTCCAGGGTATAGGACTCCTCCAGACTGGCATTGATTCTGTGGAAGCTCTCCCACGAGATAACGCCCTCTCCGCGTACCTCAAACGATTCCTTCGTGGGGATCGTCAATGGCACGTTTCGGAAGGTACGCACCGTATGGGTCACATCCTCGCCGATGATACCCTCGCGGCCGCGGGTGATGGCCTGCTTCAGTTTTCCGTACTCATACCGCAAAACCAGCGTAAGCCCGTCCATCTTCCAGCTCAGCAGAACAGCACGTCCTGCTGCAAACCGGATTAGATCCTCAATGGACTTCGTCTTGCCTGCGGACAGCATGGGCTTTGTATGCCGCACCTCCGCCAGGCTTTCCAGAATCTCTCCGGAAACCTTCTGCGTCGGCGAGCCGGAAAGCACCAGCCCGGTATCATGCTCCAAAGAGGCGAGATCCTCTGTCAGTCGGTCATATTCCAGATCCGTCATAATAGGAGCGTCGTTTTTGTAGTAGGCGATGTCCGCCTCCGTGAGCCGCTCGATCAGTTCGCGCATCCGCTCCAGATTGGTATTGTTCTTTTCTTGCATAATGCTTCTCCTTTCCGTTAATAGATTTTGCTGAGATACTGCCGGACAGTCTGAAGTCGATCCTGTGCGGCATTCTCTGCGTCAGGGTCGGCTCCGTTAAAATCCATGTCCAAGACCTCAACATCGAATTTGTAAGGGCAGGATCCGAATACTTCCCGAACCATTCCGTCCTTGACAACGATGACGACTTTATCCGTTCCCATCACCCCCTTCCTTAGGATGAGCGCATGGGTGGACCGGCATCCAATCACCGCATTTCCGGCAGTACAGCTTACCATTGCTACTGTATGGCAGCGTTGCTACAAACACATAGGCCGGGATGATTTCTCCGGTATCCGTATCAGTGACGGAGGCAGTATCGCCGGCCCGGTCCACCTGCATGATTTCGCCAGGCTTGTGGTTCAGGTGCATGGTTGCGTTGACCTTTGCCAGATAGTCAGCATAGTACTTGTTGAACTGAGTTGACTGTTATGGAATCTTGCCAGCCGCCCGGCACCGGTCGCAGTATTCCAGCCACAGCAGGTTCAGAGTAACACCGCTGCGCTGGAGTTCCTTGTGGACATAGGCGTAGTCCGGCATCTTGTAGACAGGCTTTGAGGTGCTGGGCGGAAACAGACGCTCTGAGAGTTGCTTATCCGACATTCCCTCCGGCAGCGGCCATTGCAGGCCGCAGTTCGCCGCACGCTGCAGTGTTGCTGCCACAGTGTTCCGAGCGCAGCGGCAGCTTGACGCGATCTCGGTCTTGTTGAGTCCCAGGCTATGGAGCCTGAGGATCTCACGGTAGTTGGTCATACAAGTGACCTCCTTGTAGATATTTACACCGCAAAATACGGTGCATATCTACATTTTACCGTAGTGCTCAACGACGGCGGCGAGGGTGCTCAATTCCGCCGAAATGGATGCTCAATTTGAGCGGTCGAGGTGCGAAATCTCGCGCGGAATACTCACCATAATTAGAAAACCTAATGCCCGACATGTCCGGCACAGCTTATGGGTTCCGGATGGGAATGGAAAATTTTAGCACTTCTATTGCTTTTTTATCGAACACAAGCTAGTGGTTTTTCATCGAAGCACTCCTGCCAACACAAAACGGACATCATCAAACTCATAGCTGCATGTAGAGAGCGTCAGAATACGATCAGAGGCATTCGGTGCAATCTCGCTGGTGAAGCAGGAACGGTCAGCCGCATTCTGAAGCCAGACTTCAAATTCCGCTTCCGTAAAACCAATTTCCCACGCATCGTCCTGTGGTGCGGCAACATACCCCACGAAAAACTCTACTTTATATTTTTTATCCGGTGTTATCAGCAGCGCGACCGGATGCTCGTCAAAGAATTCCTGCTTTTTATATTTATCAAGGTCTGTAAACATTGTGCCGTTCTTCATATGATGTCCGTAAATAATGGAGTGCCGGTCGGCAAAGCTTGCGTCGTTTCGGAA
>DBFXIC010000520.1:0-6372 GCA_048455095.1 Anaeromassilibacillus sp. | reverse complement strand
GAATTCAGTGTGGCAGTGCATGCACTGGTTTTTCTGAATCACAAAGGAGTTACGCTTTCCAGTGAGGAGCTTGCAAAAAATGTGTGTACCAATCCAGCCCGCATCCGCAAGGTGATGGCGAAGTTGAAAAAAGCTGGATTGGTCGATACAAAAGAAGGGATTGACGGCGGTTATCATTTTGTGCTGGATCCCGCCTCGGTGACGCTTCGCCAAATCAGCGAAGCCTTGGAAATCTGTTTTGTTTCCGCCTCCTGGAGGAGCGGGGATACAGACATGGACTGTTTGATCGCCTCTGGCATGGCGGCGATCATGGATGACATTTATGGGCAGCTTGATCTGCTGTGCAAGGAACGTCTGGAAACAATTACCATCCAGAACATTGATGAAAAAATCTTTCATCACGAATAGGAGGAACCACTATGAAAAAATTTGACGCTGTGGTCATTGGCTTTGGAAAAGGTGGCAAGACATTGGCTGGCGCGCTGGCCAGTGCAGGAAAACAGGTCGCCATGATAGAACGTTCCGAAGAGATGTATGGAGGCACCTGCATCAACGTAGGGTGTATTCCCAGCAAATCCCTGGTTCACAGCGCGTCGCTTTCCGCGGCACAAGGTGGTACCTTTGCGGAAAAAGCAGCACGTTACACCAAAGCAATCCAGGAAAAATCCCGGTTGACAGGGATGCTGCGCAAGAAAAATTTTGACAAACTGAACAATCATCCCAATGTTTCTGTGATAGATGGCGTCGCTTCCTTTATGGACCCGTATCATGTCTCTGTGCAAATGGCAGAAGGCATAGAAGAGTTGGAGGCAGATCAGATCTTTTTAAATACGGGAGCACGGCCATTTATTCCGCTGATTCCCGGCCTGCAGAATAGCGAATATGTATACATCAGCGAAACCTTGATGGATCTGGAAACGCTTCCAGAACAGTTGGTTATTATTGGTGGCGGATATATTGGCATGGAGTATGCTTCTCTTTACACCAATTTCGGTTCAAAAGTGACCGTCATTCAGGATGGCCCAATCTTTTTACCACGTGAGGACGAAGAAATTGCACAGGCCGTTCTTAGCAGTCTGCAGGGGCGGGGCGTCCGTGTGATGCTCTCCGCACAGGTACAGTCCGTCCGCGATGACGATGATCATGCCGTTGTCTCTGTTGTCACGCAGAATGGGGAAGAGGCACTCCCAGCAAATGCAGTGCTGGTTGCCACAGGCCGTCGCCCCAATGTTGCAGGTCTTCATTTGGACACCGCCGGTGTGGAATTGACATCACGCGGTGCCATCAAGACAGACAAAAATCTGCAAACGACGGTCCCTCACATTTGGGCCATGGGCGACGTGGTGGGAGGACTCCAGTTCACTTACATTTCGCTCGATGATTTTCGCATTGTCAAGTCACAGATCCTTGGGGATGGCACACGCAACACGGAGAATCGCGGAGCCGTGCCATATAGCGTCTTTTTGGATCCGCCGTTCTCCCGTGTCGGACTGAGTGAAAAAGAGGCCAGGGAACAGGGGTATGATGTAAAAATTGCCAGGCTGCCCGCCGCGGCCATTCCAAAGGCGCAGGTACTGTGCAAGCCTGCGGGACTGCTGAAAGCGGTGATCGACGGCAAAACAGGACATATTCTGGGGGCGCATCTCTTCTGCGAAGAATCCCATGAATTGATCAACCTTCTCAAGCTGACCATCGACGCGGGTATTCCTTACACGGTCCTGCGGGATAATATCTACACACATCCGACCATGAGTGAAGCGCTGAACGATCTGTTCGCCGCTGTTCAATGAGTAATCATTCCAATTAAAGGAGGTCCTTCATGGGTTTTTCAGTTGAAACCGGCGTTTCCGCCGTCACCGTTTTTCTTCAGGGAATCTTTAGCTTTTTCTCTCCATGCGTGCTGCCATTGGTACCGCTCTACATCGGCTATCTAGCGGGTGGTACCAGAACCGTCGATTCAGATGGGACCGTACGTTATCAACGCAAAAAGGTGATGCTCAACACACTCTTTTTTGTCATTGGCATTAGCTTTGCGTTTTTCCTGCTCGGCTTTGGCTTTACAGCGGCAGGGCGCTTTTTCAGCGGAAACCGGATGCTTTTGGCGCGCATCGGTGGTATAATCGTCATTTTGTTCGGCCTGTATCAGCTCGGCCTGTTTGGCTCCAAACTGCTGAATCAGGAGCACCGCCTGCCGTTCCATCTCGACCGTCTGGCGATGAATCCGCTGGTTGCGTTGGTACTTGGCTTCACGTTCAGCTTTGCCTGGACCCCCTGTGTTGGTCCCGCGTTGGCCAGTGTTTTGCTGATGGCTTCCTCCGCAAATTCCGCCGCGACAGGATTTATATTGATTGGTGTTTATACACTGGGATTTGTCATTCCATTCCTTGCGGTGGGGTTGTTTACCAGTACGCTTCTTGACTTCTTTAAAAAACACCAGCAAGTTGTCAAATATACCGTGAAGGTTGGCGGCGTTTTGATGATTTTGATGGGCGTTATGATGATTACCGGATGGATGAACGGCGTCACAGGCTATCTTTCCAGCTTTGGCGGCGGCGAGAATTCTTCTTCGCAAAGTGCTTCCGTTGCTCCTCCCTCGTCCAACGAAAGTGACCGCGAAAGCGGCGGAGAGGATAGCGCGTCTTCTTCTCCTGAATCAGAAAACTCTCAGGAAAAAGAAATGCCCAAAATTGCAGCTCCTGACTTTACATTGACCGATCAGAACGGAGACACGCACACGCTTTCTGATTACAAAGGCCAGGTTGTCTTCCTGAATTTCTGGGCTACGTGGTGTGGTCCCTGCCAGCAGGAGATGCCCGACATTCAGGCAATGTATGAGGAATACAATCAAAATTCAGAAGAAGTTGTAATCCTCGGTGTAGCGAATCCAAAGACCGAACAAGCGCCTTATAATCAGGATGGAACGGTGGAGGACGTCACCAACTTCCTCACTGAGCATGGATACAACTACCCGGTAGTTATGGATACAACGGGTGAAACCTTTGCAAATTATGGTGTAAGCGCTTTCCCAACCACTTTTATGATCGACAAAGATGGAAATGTGTTCGGCTATGTGAGCGGAACGCTCACCGAAGATGTCATGCATGATATTGTGCGTCAGACCCTGGAGGGAAAACGTTCTTAAAATAAAATTGCGGCTGCTATGTATCAGCCGCGCAATTGGAGAAAATATAAAGGAAAGTAAACAGGAGGTATCATCATTATGGCAGTCATTGAATTGACAAAGGACAACTTTAACGCAGAGACATCCCAGGGGAAAGTGCTGATCGATTTTTGGGCAAGTTGGTGCGGCCCATGCAAGATGCTCTCCCCAATTGTAGACGAGATCGCAGAAGAAGCGCCCGATGGACTAAAGGTCTGTAAGGTGAATATCGATGATCAGCCCGAGCTGGCACAGCAGTTCCAAGTGATGAGCATCCCGACTCTGATCGTCATGCGTGATGGAAAACCGGTGGCATCCTCTGTCGGCACACGCCCGAAGCAGAAAATTTTGCAGATGGTCGCCGATGCC
Organism: Anaeromassilibacillus sp.; assembly: GCA_048455095.1. Classification (GTDB taxonomy): domain Bacteria; phylum Bacillota; class Clostridia; order Oscillospirales; family Acutalibacteraceae; genus Anaeromassilibacillus. The sequence continues at coordinate 2,843 of DBFXIC010000520.1, read as the reverse complement.
TAATCCATTCATTTTTGCATAGAAATGCCCCAACCGCAGTGACGCACGCAGCTTGTGCGCCGCTTTGCGGCTGGGGCGTTTGCTTTTTAGTAATGGATGAATTAACCGCCTACAACATAAGAGCTGTCTACATATCCCACGATTCCATTGAAATGGATCACATACCAGCCCTGCCACTCTCCATAGATTGTGAGCGATGCGCCGTTGGGCGCTTGGCCGATTATCTGTGCATCGCGGCTAGGGCGAGCGCGGATATTCAGGTTTCCTCCCTGGGTACGTACCGTTCCCCGCCGCGGCGGTTGTGGATTGTCAATGAATGGTAGTCCAAAGTACTGTGTGAGGCTTTGCACGATATTGGCGGCAATAAGGTCGATATTATTGCGAATCCAGTCTGCATCCTCCGGATTGTCATGGTAGGCCACTTCAATCAGGACTGCCGGCGCATTGGTTTTGGTAATTTCTGCTAGCCGAGTTGTTGGTACGGTTTTCACCAAATTGGGTTGCGGGTAAATATTTTTGAAATTATCGGCAATGATTGTTGCCGCGTGTTTTCCTCGAACACTGTAAGGATAATAATAAACGTCGGTGCCCTGTAATTGGCCGGCCAGGTTGGGTGGTGCGGCGTTCGAATGTAGGGCCAAATGTAGATCGTAGTATCCCTCGTTTGACTGTTGGATTACCTGGCCGAGTGTCATATCTTTGCTACTTCGTACAAATTGAATGCCATTGGCGCGCAAATAAGGTTCCATAGCATCTGCCAGAAGGTTCATGTAGTATTGCTCGTCACCGCCGCCCACATATTTGTTGTAGGGTTGCAGGGATGGGCTGAGATAAATAATTGGCATGGTTTCATTCCTCCCATCAGTGGTCTCGTGCAATTGGCAGAAAGATTGGCATAAAAGGGGATAGAGATCGAGCGGCCCTTACGATGAATGAGGCTGAACTTGTGTCAATCTTTTTGCTGATTGTTCTATAAACGTTAAGGTTCCTGTTCCTACAATATGCACGTCAGGACGCACTGGACGCGGGCGGTGCAATTTTTTTGAAAAAATCCGCGCTGTTTTGCCCTGGCGGACGCAAATAGCGTCCCAGACCATAGAGAGATTCCGGGTCCCGGGTGATGGTATTCACGCGGCTTTCACAAGTGAGCGTTGCGGAAAAGCCCAAACTGCGCACAATGGGAACCGCAGCATCGCTGATTGCTCCAAAGGGATAGACAAAGGTGGTGGGAGTGTAGCCAGTGTGTTCCTGCATTTCTTCCTGCATCTTTGTGATATCCTCTGTCAGTAATGCTGTATAGTCTGCAAGGCTTTCTCCACGCAGCTTTTTAGCTCCCAAGCGTTTTCCATCGCTGGAATGGAGGTTATAGGTATGATTTTGGAATTCCACATAGCCGGAATCCATCATTTCCTGAATTTGGTCCCAGGTCATATGAGAATAGGTTGCATGATTGGCATCCGCTTTACTGAATTGATCCGTATAGTAGCCGATAGGGGAAATGACAATCTTGCTTTCATATTGTTTTGCCAGAGGAAATGCATACAAATAATTGTTGTAATACCCATCGTCAAACGTGAGCATGACCGGTTTTTCCGGCAGAGCCGGTCCTCCTTGCACATAATCAAGTAAATCCTGCATATTGATCGTGCTGTATCCGTTTTCTTTTAAATAACGTAGGTCTCCTTCGAAGGTGTCTGGTGTAATCGTATATTTTCCCTTTCCTTCTTTTAACATGCTATGGTACATGATGATGGGCAACTGTATGCCTTCCTGCACCTCCGCGCTGGCTTGCTGGACTGCGTCAACATGCGCACAGGCAAGTGCTCCCGCCGCTGCGCCGGCCAGTACCAGAAGCAACGCCAAGATGCGTTTCATTGAAATCGTTACATACATAAACTGCATACTCCTCACACTGTCGCTATTGGCGGCCGGATCCAGTTCAAACGGATGGAGGCGGTCGTTTATAAAAAATATATAGAGAATGCAGCGTATTTATGATATAATGTTTAGCAAGGTGTTTTGGGTGCTTTCGCCCAAAAGCAAAATCTAAAAGATGAGTTGGTGAAATATTTGGAAGAGAAAAATAACCATGAGGGGCTTTCCGCTGAGAACATGCAGACGTCCGAACAGGAAATTGAAGAAACGTCGTCTGTCGATTCTGAAGAAGTGGTAGAATCAGAACAGGTTGCTCAAAAGTCAGATTTGGACGAAGATGGCAAACCGCGCCGAAAATTCAATAAAAAGGCGTATACATTCGGCATCATTCTTTTGGTAATGTTCTTTGCAATCTCCACCTATCGTACGCACGTAAACGGATTCGGTATGATCGTGCAGACCGTAGATTCATATACATATAGTGTGGAAACGCTGGAAAAGCCGATTCTGTTTACCATCGACCTGGATAATCTGGAGAGTAACAGCGGGAATAACCTCTACAGCGATGGAGACTGTTCCATCGAAGTTTCCAGTGTGGAAAAAGCGGATAACGGCTATCTGCTCACCTTTATGGCGACGCCCAAGCATGATTTTTTCCAAAATTATGCAATCCTTGTCTCCGCGACGCAGGAGGAATATCAAATTGTGTCGGACGGCACCGCGCACCTGGCTGTACTGAAAGCGGAGCTGAAAGGTGCATATGGCGATGAAACGTTTACCGCTATACCGGGAGAGGCCAATGATATCGGCACGCTGTTTACGTATACCATCCCTGTGGAAGGGACAACCGGTAAGGTAACACTCACGTTTGACGGCTTGCGCCGAATGACGTGGAATTTAAAATAGACGGTGAAAAATAAAAGGCCATTTTATGGTCAACAATGAAAAAGGCTTGCAACCCCTTCCAC
>DBFXIC010000519.1:0-7294 GCA_048455095.1 Anaeromassilibacillus sp. | reverse complement strand
CCTGTATCCGTCCGAAAGTCAAGGCTGTCGGAAAACTTATCGGGAAGCACATCCGGGAGGGAGTAAATGCCGGTGGGGATAAAACGCTTCAAGTAAATCCTGACGTGTACATGCGTTTTCTGCTGGAAGAGCCGAATCCATATATGACCGGACAAGTATTTCAGGAAAAGATGGCAGCACAGCTCTGCCTAAACCGAAACGCTTTCGCCCTGATCATCCGGGATGAAAATGAATTCCCTTGTGAAATCTATCCCATCCCCGCAGCCAGCGTGCAGCCGATTTACGATAAGCAGCGGAATTTGTATCTAAAATTCGTGATGCTCGCCGGAAAAACAGCGACCTTTGCGTATACGGATGTTATCCATTTGCGCGAGGATTTTTATGACGATGATCTTTTCGGAGAGAGCCCGGCCCGTGCATTGGCCCCCTTAATGGAAATCGTTGGCACAACGGATCAAGGCGTCGTAAAAGCGATAAAAAATTCTGGCGTTATCCAGTGGCTGCTAAAATATCCTACCGCTGTAAGGCCGGAAGACCTTAAGAAAAATGCAAAGGCGTTTGCAGAAAACTATTTGAGCATCAGCAATGACAATATGGGCGTGGCAGCCACAGACTCAAAGGCGGAAGCGATCCGAATTGAACCGAAGGATTATGTACCAAACGCCGCTCAGATGGATCGAACCACGCAGCGTATCTACTCATTTTTTAATACAAACGAAAAAATCGTGCAGAGCCGGTACACAGAGGATGAATGGATTGCCTACTTTGAAGCAGAAATCGAGCCCGTTGCAATGCAGCTATCCGGCGAGTATACGCGGAAACTTTTTACCCGACGCCAGCGGGGATTTGGAAACCGTATCTATTTTGAGGCATCCAGTTTGCAATACGCCAGCATGTCGACAAAGCTCGCGCTCCAGGCCATGGTGGATCGGTCGGCCATGACGCCGAACGAATGGCGTGCTGCGTTGAACTTGGCTCCCCTGCCTGGAGGAGATACTCCGTTGCGCAGGCTTGATACGCAAGTTGTAAACGAGGAGGGAAATGAAGTTGAGAATTAATATCGCGGGCGTGATCGTGCCAAACAGCGATAAAGAAGTATATGAATGGTTTGGCATAGAGGCGACTGCCCCGAAGGATGTAAACGCCGCAATCGAAAAAGCGGCGGGCCAGCCGTTGGAGGTGTATATCAACAGCGGCGGCGGAAGTGTTTATGCGGGGTCTGAAATGTACACCGCCCTACAAGAGTACAGTGGAGAAGTCCATATCAAAATTGTTGGACGGGCCGGCTCGGCGGCCACGCTGCCGGCGATGGCTGGGAAAAGTGAAATCTCCCCCACCGCCATGATGATGGTGCATCGTGCGTCATCCCGCGCTGAAGGGAATTGCCACGCCATGGATAAGTCATCCGAAATGCTGCAAACAGCGGATACCGCCATTGCAAATGCTTATGTAAAGAAAAGCGGCATGTCCATGGAGGAAGCGATCAAAATGATGGATCAGGAAACATGGCTGACAGCACAGCAGGCCGTGGAACGTGGCCTTGTTGACAAAGTAATGTTCGCCGACACAGTGCAGCTCGTCGCGTCTGCAGAAGATATGCTGCCCGCTGCAGTTGTACAAAAAGTAAAATCCATGATTCACCCACAGGCGACAGAAAAGAGCCGTGCGCGGGCGGAAATCGATCTGATGAATTTAAGGAGGAATTTTCAGTGACAAAAGAACAGTATATCCAGAAGAGAAGCGATCTGATGAACGAAGCAAAGGGGCTGGCGGACGCAGAAACATTCGATGGCGCGGCATTTGCATCTAAGAAAAAAGAGGTGGAAGACCTCGACGCTTGCTATGAAGCCGAAGCGAAGGCTCATGCTGACCTGGAAGCTTTGGGAAAAGGCGCAGAAATTACGGATATTACCACCAAAAGCCAGGACGTCCAGAACGGTGTAGAGCTCAAAGGGAAGGTCATCATCACCCCCGCCAGTAGAGAAGATGCTAAAGAGCCGGAAAACTACGTCACTGCATGGTATAAGAGCATGACCGGTAAGCCTTTGACAGACGACGAAGCCCGCGCTTATCAGATCGTCAACGCCTATACGCACACAACGCAGAATACCCCGCAGGTGATTCCGCAGACCGTGGCAAGCGGAATCTGGGAAGAAATCGGGAATTTGCATCCGCTCTGGGACGATGTGCAAAAAACCTTTGTAAAGGGCGCTCTGAAAATCATTAGGGAAGATACATCCTCTGATGCCAAATGGTACGACGAAGCGACCAAAACAGAGGACGGAAAAGAAACTCTGGGGTCCACAGAACTGACCGGGTGCGAGCTGGCCCGCGCGATCACCGTAAGCTGGATGCTTAAAGAAATGGCGATGGAAGATTTTCTCCCCTACATCCAGCGCAAAATTGCCGCAAAGATGGGCGATGCCCTCGGCTATGCCGTGTGCCATGGCAAAGGAAAACCTGGTTCCAGCGAATCCTTTAAGCCAGAACCGCGCGGAATTGTTACGGCGCTGCTCGCGGAAGCATCCACACCGCAGGTTGTCGAGTACACGTCGTCTGCCCCTCTTTCCTATGCGAAACTCACCGAAGCACGCGGAAAGGTTAAAAGCGGCTATGGCAGCGGTGTTGCGATCTACGCAAACAGCAAGACCATCTGGAACGATCTGGCGAACCTCACTGACAAAAACGGCCGGCCGCTTTTTATCTCCGATGCCCAGGCGGGCGGGGTCGGAAGAATTTTTGGTGCTATTGTAAAGGAAGAGGACGGGTTAAACGACGGCGAAATCCTCATGAGCAATGCGGTGGCAGGCTATCAGGCCAACGTAAACAAGGCTATTACGCTTGCGACCGAAGACCACGTAAAAGAGCGTACTACCGATTATGCAGCATACGGAATTGTAGATGGAGATGTAATCACAACCAAGGCGCACGCACTTTTGCGATTGAAGACGACTGCCTGATGGTAAGGAGGGACTACGGCGGTGCTCGAACTGGTAAAGTTGGCGCTGCGTATAAAAAGCGCAGCGTTTGACGCGGAGATTGACGGACTGATAAAGTCGTGTAAGACGGATCTCAAAAATGCAGGGGTTGATAATTGGGATGCCGCCGACGCCCTCACCCAACAAGCAGCGATTTTGTATGCAAAGGCACACTTTGGGTACAGAGGCGACGCGGAAAGGTACGAAAAAGCATACGATATGCTGAAAAAATCAATGGCAGTGTCGGGAGAATATCATGAATTTTAGTGATGAAGTCAAACTGATCACAACCGTTAAATGTCAGAAGACCTCTAACGGATTCCCGTCCGAAGAACGATATACAACAACAGTTTTTGCAAATCAAAAATCTGTAGGTCGGGCGGAATTTTACTCGGCAATGCAAGTTGGGATTAAGCAAAGCATCGCATTTGATGTATGGCGCGCTGATTTCGAAGAAGCCGCGCATTTCGGCCAGAACGGGAAAAAGCATTTGCCTTCCCGCGTGGAATACAACGGAACAGAATACAACATTGTCCGGACCTACACAAAAGACGGGGAGACATTGGAACTTAATTGTAGCGAAGCGGAGGCGTAGCTATGGCACAAATGTCTGTAGACATACCGGATGATCTGATCGGTCAATTGCGCGCCTTGGCCAGCAAGGTAGACGAAATTGCACCACAAATGGTGAAAGGCGGCGCGGAAGTGCTGGCGGAAGAAGTCCGGCGTCGGCTGGAGGCGAACCACAAAAGGACCGGTGCGCTGGTCCGGTCCGTGGCTGTGAAAAAGCCGTCCAAAAGCAAGGATGAGGTTTGGTCGTGCCGCGTGTATTTCAAGGGAACTGACGCCTACCAGGCCGACGGCAAAGCGATGCACACAACGTACAAGCGCAAAAACAAGGTTACAAACTCCCAAAAGGCCATTGCCGCCGAATACGGAACCAGTGATCAGCCCGCCACGCCGTTCGTCCGCCCGGCCATTGCCGAAAAGCAGGAATCTATCGAGGGCCGCATGCGGTGGGAATTTAAGAATGGAGTAGAAAAATGAACGTCAATCCGCTGATTGAACACGCTCTTAAAAGGATAATCCACGAGAAAGAAGAGGTCCCGATCAGCCCCATTATCCGCCAAAGAGACGCAAACGCTTATATCACCTACTACACCTATTTGGAGCGCCCCGCCGACTACGCGGACGACGAGCCACAGTGCGAAGAAACGTCTGCCACGGTGGATATTTGGTGCCGGGGCGACTTCAAGCCGCTTTTGGCAGCCGTTAAGAAGCGGCTGCGCACAGCGGGGTTTACCATCCGAGGCGTAGGGCCGGAACAGTATGAAAGCAGCACGAAAATATACCATGTGCCTATTGACGTTTACATCGAAGGCACAGATGAAGGAGGAAACGAATAAATGGCTCTTATTGGCGTAAGATTCCCCCGGTATTGTCCTTATACGGTGACAACGAACCCAGACGGAACGGAAGTAGAAGAATTCGGAACCGGAAAAGTAATGGGAAAAGCAACCTCTGTCAATGTCACAATCAACGCAGAACCGCAATATCAGTATGCAGATGATGGGGTTGCAGAAACCGTCACCGAATTTACCGGCGGTACAATCGCAAATGAACTCAACGATATGATTGATAGCGTGGAAGCCGAGCTGCTGGGCAAGGAAACCGTGGACGGCATGGTACAGTCCAAGTCAGATGACAACGCCCCGTTTGTGCGTGTTGGATTCATCGAGCCACACATGCAAAACAACAAGCGGCAATATAAGGTGCAGGTTTATACGCGCGTCAAGTATGCACCGCCTGGTAAAAGCCTCACCACCAAAGGACAGACCGTCACTTTTGCAGGTGTGACCATCTCCGGAGCAATAATGAGAGACGCTGACGGCGTTTGGGAAAAACATCAGACGTTCGAAACCGTCGAAGGCGCGGTAGCGTGCCTGAACGAACAAATGCATATGACGTCTGTCTCCCCTGCTGCGTTGACCGTGACATCCGTACCGGCCGCAAGCGCAACATCTGTCAGTACAACAGCGGCGATCAAGCTGACGTTCAACAATCCGGTCGATCACGGCGGAGTTTCCCTTATCAATGCTTCTACCGGTGCCGGAATCGTCACAACAAAAACGTTTGACAGCGCCAAAAAAGTTCTGACAATCCAGCCGAAATCCAGTCTTACGGCATCCACATCCTATTATATCGTTACAGCGGGCATTGTGGATGCATACAACCAGCAGCTTGCGGATCAGTCGATCAAATTTACGACCAGGTGATAACACATGAAAGAAATTGAATTGAGCGGAAAAAGATTCCCCGTACTTTTCAGCGTAAATGTTGTTGAGCAGGTGCAAAAGCGATATGGAAATGTATCGTGCCTCTCCGAAAAGCTCAGTGATTACGCTGAAATTAAATGGGTATTGGCACAAACGATCAATGCGGGGATCGAATATCATGCGTACATGGACAACTCTCCAGCACGATGTTTAACGCCGGACGATGTAGGTGCAATCATGGAAATGAAAGACTTTCAAGCCGCGGTTGACACCATCGTGGAGGCGCTTGAAGAAAGTTTGGGAACACCAAAAAACGCGATTGCCGGGGAGGTTTCGAAGATCGCAGCGAATTTGACGGTGCAGAAAGCGACGATCTCATAAACTTTCCCCGGCTAAAATTGATTGCGGTTGCATACCTGCGATACACCCGCAGGGAGTATCCGTATCTGACAATTTCCGAAATCATAGAACAGTTTGAAGAATACTGCGCTATGAACGGTATTCGGATAGAAGACAACATGGAGGCGCTGTGATGGCAAAAGGCGGAAGCACAAGCTTTGGTGCGACGATCAAAGTTGACGGAGAAAAGGAATTCAAGCAAGCGTTGCAGGATGCAAACGCCGCGCTCCGGGTCAACAGTTCTGAGCTCAAAAAAGTGAGCGCAGAGTACGCCGATAATGCGCACTCCGTGGAAGCGCTCACGGCCAAGCACGACGTGCTGGATCGATCAATACTCTCACAAAAAGAGAAAGTCGAAATACTGGAAAACGTCCTGAAGTCCGCAGGAAGAAGCTACGGAGAAATGGATTCCAGGACGGTTTCCTATCAGACCTCTTTGAATAAAGCCCAGGCCGAGCTTGCTAAAATGACGGCGCAGCTCAACAAAAACGACGAAGAACTGGCGCGGGCAAAAAGCGGGCAGTCTGCGCTTGAAGAAGAATTGCAAAAGACCGAAGCCGCGCTGAGAGTAAATCTCAGCGCTCTGGCCTCGGTCGACGCGCAATATGGAGATAACGCAGAATCAGCGGAAGCGTTGACTGCGCGCGGAGATGCGCTGCAGGAAATTATCGATACCCAAACGGACAAGCTAGAAAATCTCCAAAAACAGCTGGAATTGTCAAGGGAAGCAACCGGAGAAAACAGCGATGAAACCCTTGCGTTGCAGGAAGCGTGCAACAAAGCCAGCGCGGACCTTGCGAGCATGTCCGCAAAATTGGGTGAAAACAAAGTTGCTCTTGATAGTGCGAGTCAAGGCGCCAGCACATTAGGTGGAGCGATTATGCAGGTCGCCAATGCCGCGGGAATCGACATACCGCCCGCACTTGACGGGCTGGTACAAAAGCTAGAAGGCGTTTCCTCCGGCGGAGCGGCCCTTGTTGGCGTTTTGGGTGGGATAGCAGTGACGCTTGGCCGCGCCACCATGAAGACGAAAGATGCTGCGGGAGAAATTGATGAGTTGTCCCACAAAACCGGATTGTCAGTAGAAACAATCCAGGAATTTAACTATGCGTCGGAATACCTGGAAATTTCCGCCTCTGAAATCGGTTCCAGCATTGCAAAGATGGTTAAGAATATGGATTCCGCCCGCTCTGGAACTGGAGCGGCGGCAGAAGCGTTTAAAAAACTCAAAGTGAGCGTTGTGGACAGCCACGGGCATTTGCGCGACAGCGAGCAGACCTTTTACAGAGTGGTGGACGCGCTCGGCAAAGTCGCCGGAGAAAGCGACCGGGATGCGTTGGCAATGGCGATCTTCGGAAAGTCTGCGCGTGAGCTCAACACCGTTATTATGGAGGGTAGCGAGGGAATCAGGGGATACGCGCAGCAGGCACATGATATGGGATACGTCATGAGCTCTGAGCAGATCGACAAGTTCAACCAGCTTGACGATGCCATGGTTAAGATGCAAAAAACCAGTGAGGCTTTGCAAAATAAATTTGCAGAAGCGCTTCTTCCTATATTAATTACCCTTTTTGAAACTATCAGTAGCATTCCTACTCCGGTTCTTCAGACAATCACAGTCCTTTCTGGAGTAATCGCTAT
>DBFXIC010000518.1:0-2752 GCA_048455095.1 Anaeromassilibacillus sp. | reverse complement strand
GATCACACAGGGCGGTGTCGCAGTGGACGACGAGAAGGTGGCGGAGGCTTCCGCGACGCTTTCCTTGGAAAAAGATTTTGCGAAAAAATATATCATCATTAAGAAGGGCAAGAAGGTTTTCCACAAGGTGACGTTGGAATAATTCTTCTGTTTTAATTCTAAAAACGGCCTGTACCGTCCTTTGGACGGTACAGGCCATTTTGCTACAATGATATGTAGATAAATTACAGGTTGCACAACATCAGATATTCGGTTTCGAAATGACCGTCACGGCAGAGGAAAGAGTGTTCGCGGATTCCGTAGGTTTGGAAACCGAATTTTTGGTAGAGCGCAATGGCACGTTCATTGTCTGCGACGACCTCCAACTCCATCTGGCGATATCCGGCCAGCCGCGCAGCTTCTAAGCATGCGTTCAAAAGTACGGAGCCAATGCCAAGTCCCCAGTAGTCCTTTTTGATGGAAATCCCAAATTCGGCGCGGTGCCGGTACTTTTCAAAGGGCGCAACGGGGTTAAAGCCCGCATTTGCGACAATTGTCCCGTCGATAACGGCGGCAATCATGATGGCGCTGGAGCTCGTCTCCACCTCGCGGAGATAGGCGGCTTCCTCTGCCTCAGTCATGTGGATTTCATCGGGATAGCGCGCCATGTATTCCGTTTCCCCAGAGGTCTGGATTAAATGCTGTAAGATAGAAGCGGCATCCGAGCTGTTGGGATTGCGCAGAATACATTCTGTGCCATCCTTGAGACAAATTGTCTGGTAGAATTCCATTGGGGCTCCTCCTTTGGGAACGCCTGTCCTGTAAAAGACTCCTGTCGGCTATATCCAAGTGGTCAGTTCATCTAGGGTTTTCCTCTTTTTTGTACGCAACGGGTCGCCCGGCGCGGCATAGCCGATGGCGATCACCAGGCGGATGGGACGGGAAAGATGCAAAAGAGATTGCAGCTTTTTTTCGTCAAACCATCCTAGAATACAGGTGGACAACCCCTGGGCGGTGGCTTCGGATGTAAAATACGCCACCGCGATGCCGATGTCCACGGAGCGGTAATCCTGCCCTTTGACGCGGGCACCGGCACCTGCGGTCAAGTTGTACGGCACTTCGCTGATGACGACAAAGGCCGGAACATCTTCTGTAAACGCATTCATGCCGAGACCGCGCGTGCAGTCGCCAACTGCCGCGGCTTGTTCGCCAGTCACAACAGTGAAATGATAGGGCTGGCTGTTGCAGGCAGAGGGGGAAAGCCGTGCGGCTTCCAGGCAGGCGAGCAGTTTTTCCTGCTCTACGGGGCGTGCTTTGTCGTAGGAGCGGCAACTCTGGCGCGTCTTGGCAAGTTCAAGAAAGTTCATTTATGCAACCTCACTTTCACATTAAAAGCGTTTCAATACGGTCTGTACATAGAGTAAAAGGATGAACACCGGATAAGATCTACGAATATAGCATAACATAAATTCAGTTTAAGAAACAGTGAGATTGAGGTTCCAAAGACAAAATAATAAAAAAAAGTCCCAAACAACTCCCGTCCTCTCGGACAACTGGAATGGTTTGGGGCTTATTGATGGCGGAGAGGATGCGACTCGAACGCACAATGCCTTGCGGCACACCACATTTCCAATGTGGCTCCTTACCATTAGAATACCTCTCCATATGGCTTGTCCTGTCACTTACCGTTGACAGCTTGATTATTATAGCCGATCTATTTGAAAAAATCAAGAGGGTTTTACAAGATTTTTTAATTTTTGTGCAAATATTTTACTTGCACCCGTACAAGACGTGTTATAATATAGAAACATATGAATGAAATGCGCAGAGGACATGGGATTCTGTGCGCTGAAAACAGGAGGATCAGGTATCTTGAAGCGAACAGAGATTAAGGAGCTCTATGCCGGAATGGAAGGGCTCGGTGGAAAGACAATTACCGTGTGCGGCTGGGTGCGCACAATTCGGGATTCGAAAGCGCTCGGCTTCATTGATTTGAACGACGGAAGCTGCTTTAAGGGCGTGCAGGTTGTGTTTGAAGCGGATAAGCTGTCCAATTACAAGGACATTGCAAAATTGAACGTCGGCTCCGCGATCGTCGTCACAGGCGAATTGCTCCTGACGCCGGAGGCAAAACAGCCGTTTGAGATTCATGCATTAGAAATTACCGTAGAGGGCGCTTCCACGCCGGACTATCCGTTGCAGAAAAAACGCCATACCATGGAGTATCTGCGCACCATCGCGCATCTGCGCCCGCGCACCAATACCTTCAGCGCGGCGTTCCGCGTGCGCAGCGCGGCGGCCTACGCCATCCATAAATTCTTTAATGAGAACGGCTTTGTCTATGCACATACGCCGCTCATCACCGGCAGCGACTGTGAGGGCGCCGGCGAGATGTTCACCGTCACCACACTTGACCCGGAGAACCCGCCCCGCACCGAGGATGGTGCGGTGGACTACAGCCAGGACTTTTTCCAGAAGCACACCTCTTTGACCGTTTCCGGACAGCTGGAGGCGGAGTGTATGGCGATGGCGTTTGGAAAAGTCTACACTTTCGGCCCGACATTCCGTGCGGAGAAATCCTACACGCAGCGCCATGCGGCGGAGTTTTGGATGATCGAGCCGGAAATTGCGTTCGCGGACCTGCAGGACGACATGCGCCTGGCCGAAGATATGATGAAATTTGTCATCCGCTATGTGCTGGACACCTGTCCGCAGGACATCGCATTTTTCAATCAGTTTGTGGATAAGGGTCTTTTAGACCGCCTGCACAATG
>DBFXIC010000517.1:0-2905 GCA_048455095.1 Anaeromassilibacillus sp. | reverse complement strand
GCCAGCAGCAGATAAAAGCAGCCATAGGACGCGGCAAGGCGGAAGTTCCGCTGTAAGACGAGATAAAGAAGAGCCCCGCCGGTCAGGATGCAGGTGAGCAGTACATTCCCCCCGATGGTCACTCCGGCAAAGACGCACAGCAGCGCCCACAGCTTGACCGGCACCGCAAAGGATGCATCCGCCCTCATAGAACGCCGGCCTTCTTAAAATGCCTGCGGATCAGCCGACTGCCCACCATGCAGCCTAAAAAGCCCATCAGCGTCGTAAACAGCAGAATAAAGGCCAGCCAGCCGGGAGAGGTGTAGTAACGCACATAGGAATCGATATAGCTCTGCTCCATGCCGCTTGCCAGCGCAAAATCATAGTAGGTGTCCCAGAAAAACCAGATGGGCAGCAGATTGACCCCGTTGTACAGCAGGCTCGCCGCCGTCCAGGCGGCAGTCAGCCGTTTCGGTTTTTGGCAGGAGCCTTTCTTCCAGAGAATCGCCTCGCAGAGGATCCCCACGAGAACATAATAAGGAAGCAAGAACCAGTTGCCCATCAGGAGAAAAATCACGCCAAGCAGCGTCATATAGATCAGCGTCACAAACCGCTTGCCGATCCGGCTGACCATGAGCATATAGACCGGCGCGCAGAGGAACATGGTGATCCCCACCGACAGCACCATGCTGACAAAGTCGTTGGCCATGCAGACCATATTGACGACGAGCTGGATCACAATCAGCACCGCCGAAAGCAGCACCGTGGTGATCACATCCCTGACAGACCATTTATTTGTTTCTTTCATAAACTCCTCCTTGTTTTCGACACTTCGTTTTCCAATATTGTACTCAGAATCCTGTTTCCCTCTGGGTTTTCTACGCCGTCCACTCCATGCTCTCGCTCTGGAGCTGCGCCATATGGCGGAACAGGCCGTTCTTTTTCAGCAGCTCGGCCGGAGAACCCATCTCAACCACGCGGCCGCCGGAGAGCAGGACGATCTGATCGGCGTTCATGACGGTACGCATGCGGTGCGCGATGATGAGCACCGTCTTATCCTTGATCAATCCGGACAGCGCCGCCTGCACCGCCGTTTCGTTTTCCACGTCCAGCGAGGCCGTTGCCTCGTCCAGCAAAATCACCGGCGCGTCCTTCAAGATGGCGCGGGCAATGGAGATGCGCTGCCGCTCGCCGCCGGAGAGTCGGGAGCCGTTTTCCCCGATCAGGGTATGGTAGCCGTCAGGCAGCCTGGATACAAAGGCGTCGCACTGCGCCGCCTTCGCCGCCGCCAGCACCTCCGTATCGGTGGCGTCCCGCTTGCCGAGGCGGATGTTTTCCATCACGGTATCCGCAAACAGCACCACATCCTGAAATACGATGGCGTAGTTTTTCAGCAGTGCCTCGCCGTCCACCGTAGACACGTCCACGCCGCCCAGCCGCACCGTTCCCTCCGCCGGATCCCAGAAGCGGGCTGCCAGCTTGGCTGCCGTGGACTTGCCGCCGCCGGAGGGGCCCACCAGCGCCGTCACCTGCCCCTGCTTCGCCGTAAAGGAGACGTCTCTTAGCACATCCTCTTTTTCCCGGTAGGCAAAGGTCACGTGCTCAAAGCGGATGTCGTAGCCGTCTGGATCATATTCGGTCAGTCCGGTCATGCGCTTTTCGCTCTCGATCTCCCGCATACGCTCGATGCGCACCTCGCAGGCGAAAACCGCGGCCATGTTGGCAAACATGGAGCCGATGGGGTCATATACCCGGGTGGCGGCGATAAGGAACATCAGAAACGGGATCAGCGCCAGGTCGCCGCGGCTCATGAGTGTTACCCCCGTGAGGACGGTGGTGGCGATGCCCAGCTTTAGGAAGGACTGTGCCGCCGTGACTACGGAGCCTGTGAACAGCTCGCCCCGGATGGTGTCCCGCTCCGCCTCGTCCAGCCTGCGGTTCAGGTCAGCGATATACCGCGCCTTTTGGTTGCACGCCTTGATCTCCGGCGCGCACTCCAGCACCTCCTGCATGGCGTCAGTGGCCGCGCGGCGGGTGACGAGACCCTTCGTTATATGCCGCTTTTCCATGCGCCGGGAGAGATAGACCATCAGCAGCGACGCGGGCACCACCCACAAAAGAGCCAGTGCCATCCGCCAGTCGTAAAGCAGCATGCCTGCGGAAATCAGCGCCGTGGAGATGAGCGCGCCGTGCATGGCGGGGTAAAAGTGGGAGAATGCCTTTTCCAGCGTCTCCGTATCCCCCATGATGGTGGTGGTCAGGTCGGTCAGGTCACGGTTTCCGAAGAAGGACAGCGGGAGCTGGCGCAGCACCTCCGCCAGCCGGATGCGGCGGTTGGCACTTTCCCGGTAGGTGGCTTCGTATAGGGCTTTGTATTGGATCAGGAAGGTCACAAAGAGCGCGGCGAGGGCAAGGATGCCCGCGGCCAGAAAGCGCGTAAGACCCGCCCTTGGGTCGGTGCCGTTTGTCAGCGCCTCTACGATGCCGGAGAGCGCCGTGGCCAGCACGCCCACCGGCAGCATTTTGCTGATGTTGACCAGTACGGACCAGAACACGGCGGACACATAGTCCCTTGCGCCCTTCTCCGTCATGGCGTATTTTTTTCGGATGCGTTCGATCATGCGGCACCTCCTACCTTCCACTGCGCGGCCTTTTGGTATTCCTCCCACATAGCGGCGTATACGCCGCCCTTTTCAAGAAGCTCGTCGTGCTTTCCTTCCTCGGCGATCTCGCCGTCCCGGACGACAAGGATGCGATCCATGTTCCGCACCGTGGACAGGCGGTGGGCGATCATCAGCACGGTCTTGCCCTTCATCAGCGCCTCGAAGGCCTTTTGTATCTTCGCCTCGTTCTCCGGGTCTGCAAAGGAGCTTGCCTCATCCAGCACCACAATGGGCGCGTCCTTTAAGATCGCCCGGGCCAGTGC
>DBFXIC010000516.1:0-4450 GCA_048455095.1 Anaeromassilibacillus sp. | reverse complement strand
GCACAATCAGGAAGCCCTGCAGCAATGGTCCGAAAATCTGGTCACGCTTGCGGAGCGCGGGCTTGACCAGGGCCTGCTCCAGCAGCTGCGCGACGCCGGCCCCGAATCCGCCGCTACCGTGGCGGAGCTGGTCAGGGCTTCTGATACGCAGCTCAGCGAGCTGAGCGAGGTTTTTGCCAATGGGTCTGAAGCTGCCACAAAAGCCCTCATGACGGAGCTGGGGCTGCCGGAGGTCACGAACTCCGGCTCGGATATGGTGGACGACATCGCTGCCGGTGTGGACAAAAACCCATCTCTGGAAGATTCCACGGTACAGCTCATTAAGGACACCAAAACAGCCGCAGAGAACCAGGTCAAAGCGTCAAACTTTTCTACCATTGGTACACAGATGATCAACGGCGCCGTTTCTGGCGTCGTCAATGCCCGTTCCTCCCTTGTGACCGCCATGTCTGAAGCTGCAGCTGCGGCCTACGATGCTGCCCGGCGGCGTCTTGAAATCAACTCCCCGTCCAGATTGTTTGAACGGATGATCGGCCTCATGACCATGGCCGGCTGGACAAAGGGTGTAAAAAGAGGTAAGCAAGGCCTGGTAAAGCAAATGAAGGAAAACGTGGAAGCCGCCATTGACGCGGCCGGTGGTGTGATCTCCTTTGGAGAGCGCGTATCGCAGAATATGGCCATGCTGCGGCAGGGCGTGCAGAACAACCAGCTTCGCCTTGCTTCAGCCGGTGTGGCCGCGTCCGGTATGTATGTGTCGGGCGGGGGAAACACCATCAACCGCTATTTCCATCAGACCATCAACAGCCATGAGGCCCTCAGCCCTGCCGAAATGACGACGGAGGCCGTGGCCGCCATGAAGAGAGAAGACTGGAGGCTGCCGTAAATGCTGACTTTTGAATACATTACACGGAACGGTTCCGTCGCCTTCAGCGAGGACAGCGACTTCTGGATCTCCGACATCGACAGCTTGTCCTCGAATGAGATCAGTATCTCCGAAACACAGGGAACGGGGCAGATCGGCTCCACCCGCTCTGCACAGTCCGTTCAGCCCCGTGACCTCACGGTCACGGGCGTGCTGTTCGGCGATCTCAAGGCAAACCGCCGGTCACTGCTGGCGTGTGTAAGCCCTTTGACGCCGGCCCGGTTTGTCCTCCGTGAGGACGGCGAGAGCTGGTATCTGGAGGGCACGCCAAAGCGTACGCCGGTCATGAGCGAGACCGATGTGCAGCAGACGTTCCAGTTCATTCTCCGATGTCCTTACCCATACTGGCGAACGCTCGATGAACAAAACACCCTTCTTGCGGGCATTAAAGCACTCTTTAAATTCCCGTTTTACACCGGTGGGCAGTGGTATATCTCGCAGTATGAGTCCAGCGCTTTCAAGCGGGTGCTCAATGACGGCGACGTGGCAGTGGATGTCACGATCACACTGACGGCTACAGCACAGGTAGAGACGCCGGAAGTGTTGCTGGTGGAGACCGGGCAGCTGCTGCGCATTACCAAAACATTGCAGGCGGGTGAGAGCTTTGTTATTTCAACTGTCTACGGCGATAAGCGTGTCACATACCGCCACGCGGACGGTGCGGAGGAAAATGGATTTCGGTACTTGAGCCCGGATTCGGATATGAACATGCAGCTGCAGCCGGGCGTCAATACCTTCCGCTATGATGCGGCGGATAACCGCGAGGGCCTGCAGGTCGTGCTGCTGGCGCCGAAAGGAGTGCGGGCCGGTGTATAGCCTGTATGTGTATGGTGAAGATCTTCAGCGCCAGGGCATTGTGGAAGACGTCGACAGCCTGCAGTGGCTCTCCCTGTACAGGCACGCCGGTGAGGTCAAGCTGGTGTGTGCGGCGACCGACAAGAATCTTGAGCTGCTGCGCAGGGGGCGCAGGCTCTGGTGCTCAGAGCAGGACGAAAGCGCTGTGATCACACAAATCGAAATATCCGATAACGGGAAAAAGGCTACAATGACCGTGCGCGCGCCGCTGTCTGTAAACCGCTGGAAAGACCGCGTGGTCATGGGCACGGTAGTCGTAAAGAATGTTGAGACGGCTATGCTGCAGATGGTAAATGACAACCGCCGGGGACTGCCGGGAACGACCGCCCCCGCTGCCGGACTGACGCCTTCCACCGACAGCCAGATTTCCTGGAACAGCGTACTGACAGGATTGGAGGAGCTGGCCGCCGCGCACGGTCTGGGATTCAAGGAGACCTTTGCACCGGCCACAGGGCTGGAAACTTTTTCAGTATACCAGGGCGAGGATCGAAGCGTATCCGCTTCTGATAACTTTGTCGGATACCTGGGCGATGACATTGGGAATCTGTCCGGTATAAAGATACTGGACACAGAATCCGACTGGAAAAACGTGGCCGTAGTCGCCGGACAGGGCGAGGGCGCAGAGCGAAAGGTCGTGACCGTTTCTCTGGGTACGGAGACCGGCGATGCACGCCGGGAATTGTGGGTAGACGCAAGGGATCTTTCTTCTACTTATCAGGTGGCAACGCCGACCGGCGAAGTGGATGAGGACGGGAACCCGGAATATTCGTACACCAAACACACCTACACAGACGCTGAGTACGAGGCGCTGCTGCGGGTGCGGGGACTTGAGAAGATGGCGGAAAAAATTCGAAGGCTGGAGGTCACGGCGGACGCCGGACAGGATCTCATGTACTACGGCACAGACTACTTTCTTGGGGACATCCTCCCTCTGAAGCTCACACGCTACGGCCTGCGCCTGTCCGCCCGGCTGACAGGTGTGCGCACCATATACGAGGCGTCGGGCTGCAGCGTGGTATTGCAGCTGGACGATATAACTGTTTTGCAGGAGGTTTAAAATGCACTGTTTTCCATTGAACAATACGGAATACGATGCGAGTGCACTGGGCGCGTGGTTCGCGACACGGGAGCGTGGCGTGCTTTCCACAGACGGCAATCTTGCGGTGACGGCGGACGGCTCCGGCATGTCCGTTACCCTGCAGCCGGGGTATGCATGGCTCAAACGGGACACGTACTGGGGCACAGCTGTATGGACAGATAACCCAACGACCTTTATTCTGGATGAAGCCGACGGCGTACTGCCCCGCATTGACGTGATCGTTCTGCAGCTGGACAAGGACGCCAACGCTGCACAGCTGCTCCTGCGCAAAGGTGCATTCTCCAATTCCCCGGTGATCACTGCGCCGGTGCGGGATGCGCACGCCGATGAGATCTATGTGGCGTCTGTTTTTGTTGGGCCGGGAGCTGTTAAGATTTCGCAGGCCGATGTGACCGATCTGCGTATGGATGAGAGCGTTTGCGGCGTCATGCGTGATGGGATTACGGGCATCCCCACCGCCCAGCTGCAGGAGCAGGTGCAGCAGCTCATTGACCATTTACGCGCGGAAGTGGATGGTATTGAGCAAGGCAGCGAAGTCATGCTGAAAACTGTGTATGACGCGGACGGCGACGGTGTGGTGGATGAGGCCGAAAAAGTGTCAAATGCTCTCACCCTGAAAAATGCCGCAGGAGAAGTTGTAGCCACGTTCGATGGAAGCGAAGCGGCCATCTTGCAGCTTACTGCCGCCCTTGTGGGGGCCTTGGGGAAAACAGAGAAAGCAGCCGATTCGTCAAAACTTGCTGGACTTGCTCCTGTCGTGGATAACCCCGGCCCGAACAATCGAAATACCTGGTATTTCCCGTTTACCGGCACGAACAACAGAGACGGCACGCGCAAATATTATGCCGCTCTTTACGCGGACAACGCGACAACTGCGGGCCGGGCATCTAACCTTTCCATGGGGCTGAATGGTACAGATCTATGGGTGTATTACAGTTGAGGGGGAGAACGACGTGAGTTATCGCCAAAATGATGTGCTTATCCCCGAGTCGAGCTATATCCGGTTTAACGATGTGCAGTTAAAAAAGTATTATTTCAACGATGTGCTTGTGTGGCAGCGGCAGCAGAAGGTATACCCTGGGATACCAGTGGCAAAGACGCAGAACCTTGGATATGCCGCATATTTTACCGTCACGAATAACGGCTCCGATATCAAAGTGGACGCATTCGGCGGTACTGAACGCGGATGGGGCCGCGCGATACTCGGGCCGTTCAGTTCGGTAGGCTATTCAAAACTGTACTTTTCGGCGCTGCGCGCATACATCACAAACAGTTTTTCAAAAATAGCGGTGTCTCTTGGCGACATCAATGGGAATTGGGTTCAACGCCTTATATATCACGACACCGGGGAAACGCTTGGCGGGTATGACGTTACTTATGGTTCCGGTGATCTTTTTACCATAAACTCGGCCAACGGAAATTATTATCTGATATTAGGGAACCTCTGATTTAATCCGCACTACCGCGCATGCGCGAGAGATGGTAAAATAACACTATTAAAACGATGGTGGTGCAAGAAAATGAAACAAGAAACATTTACAGACATCGAATACAGCTACCGCAAGAAGAAAACG
>DBFXIC010000515.1:0-4080 GCA_048455095.1 Anaeromassilibacillus sp. | reverse complement strand
GGTTTCGTGTTGTGCAACGCTTGTTCTAGTCCTACTCCTGCAAGAAGATCTCCATTAATTCTATCCCAAAGTTTTATATCTATGGGATCACTGAGAAAACGTGGAATTTCAGCTTGCAATTCACTAGACAATGCCGACATTCCAGGAATGCCTTCTGCAACAGAGAGACCTGAACCAACAACTGTCAAAGTGTTTTCTTGGAAGAAGTCTTGGATTATCTGTTTAATAGAATCTAGATCCATTGGCTCACCTCCCATTTAACATCAGTTCCCACTCTACAAATTGTATTTTAATAATTATACCATAAATCGACCTATTTCTCAACGAGAAAAGCAGGTACAGAGAGACACCGGCAGCGTTCAAGCTGCTAGCATTTCTCCGTGCCTGCTTCTTAATTTCAAACCTCTGCACTGTTGGTGTTACCATATCTTTATAAAACAATAAGGCGGTAATCCCTATGAAATTTACCAAAGAAGAGAAGATGGCCTTCGTCAAGCGCTATCAGGACGGGGAAACAGTAATCCAAATCTGCAACGAAAACCAAATTCCCCGCAGCACTTTCTATCGCTGGATACAAGACTACCAACAAACTGTAAGCGATACAGGCAATATAATTACTCCACAGGAGTTCCTATACCTGAAAAGAAAAGTCAAAAAATTAGAGGATACGGTTCAGATCTTAAAGAAAGTTAGCTGTACTGTCTCCTCCCCATTACAGGAAAAGCTCAAAGCTATGGAGGTACTTTACGGACAGTTCAGCGTACACACCCTATGTGAAGCATTAGATGTCCCTCGTGGTACATTTTATAACCATATTTTCCGGAATAAAAGGGGCAACACCCTTGCGGCGAAACGTCGTGAAGAACTGAAAGTACAGATTCAAAAAATTTATGACGACAGTAAACAAATTTATGGTACCGGAAAAATCACAGCGATATTACGAAATCAAGGAATCAAAACCAGTGCAAAGTATGTTTCTCAGATTATGAGGGAGTTAGGAATCAGCAGCGTCAGCACTACAGCAAAGAAGGAATATCAAAAATGGAAGAAAGGGCAGAACAGAAATTTTTTGCAACAACAATTTTGCACAGACCGGCCAAATCAAATTTGGGTTAGTGATATTACTGTTTTTAAGTTTGGTGATAAGTATTATTATCTCTGCGCTATCATTGATCTGTTCTCAAGAAAGATTATTTCCTATCGAATCTCTCAGAATAGCAGTACACAATTACTCACTAAAACGTTTAAGCAAGCCTATTCCGAGAGAAAACCAGAAAAAGGACTTATGTTTCACAGTGACCGAGGGACACAATATATGTCCTACGCATTTGTCCACTTATTGGAAGACTTTGGAGTGAAACAATCATTTTCTCGGACTGGACGGCCTCATGATAATGCAGTCGCAGAAGCGTTTTTCTCAATCCTCAAAAAAGAAGAATTATATCGGCGGCATTATACTTCCGAAGCGGATCTGATGAGAGGTATTCACCGGTTTATTGACTTCTATAATAGAGAACGTCCACACTCCACTATACAGTATAAAACTCCGGAGCAGAAGGAACAGGAATACTGGGATAAAAAGAAAGAATCCTCATTAGAATGAGAATTCCGGGTTCAGAATAGGTCTATTTTCATTTTTACACAGTGATTTTTTTAGTTTTACTTCTGGGTGTCCCGTTTTGTAAAAGAGGACGATCCTGAAAAAGCGGCTTAAATGCTGGATTTATAACATGAAAAAAGAGGCCGAAATCTGGATGTCTCATTTTTGAGTTCCAAATTTCGACCTCTGTCCACATGGTGCCGGTGGTGGGACTTGAACCCACACGGTGTTGCCACCAACGGATTTTGAGTCCGCATCGTCTGCCATTCCGACACACCGGCGTACGGATAGCTTTTATATTATACTATGCCGCTTTTGTAAAATCAAGCGTTTTTTGCCCGCAAAACGCTAAAAAAACGATCTCCGGCCTTTTTTCGGCCCGGCGCCGGGCCGGCCTTTGCCGCCGCGGTGCGCTGCCGGTTTCGGCTGCGCAAAAAGATTCACGGCGGGGGCTGCCGGTTTCGGCTGCGCAAAGAGATTCACGGCGGGCGCTGCCGCAGCAAGCTTCCCATTGTTAAAAATGCAGCCGCCGGCGGAATTCGTTTTTGATCGTCCGGTCGCCGAACACGGCCATGCCTGCCAATGTGGCCACCGCCAGGATGCTGGGCACCACGGCGCCCACCAGGCTGTGCGCCAGCCCGGTGAAGTACAGCACGGGCATTGCCAGCCCAAACACCGCCAGCACCGCCTGATACAGCACATACCCCGCCCAGTTGGTGCGGTTGCACATCACCAGCACCACCACCGCCACGATGCCCGCGCAGATGAACGCGGGCACCACGAACGAAACGCCCCAGCCCCGGTAGCCTGTTTCAAAGTCCACAAGCACGGCCAGCGCGCTGCCCGCCACCACCTGCATGAGCACCTTGCCCGCCGCGTTGCCGCCGCGGCGCATGGCGTGGGGCACCACGGCCCAGGCGTATACCAAAGCCGTCACCACGATGGTCCACCACCAGAACGACGGCATCACAAGCAGATTTACCACGATGCACACCGCCGCGCCGACGACGGAGAGCAGCAACAGCAGGCGCTTGACAAAATTGTATTCCTTCCGGCTGCCCGCCGGCGGATATACCGCCGCGCAGTCCGCGTCCGCCAGCCCGGCCAGGGGCGTGCCGCAAAGCGGGCACAGCACCGCCGGCGTGGCAACGTCCACATCACACGCCCTGCAATGTTTCATCCGTATCGCCTCCTGTCTCCAGCGTGACGGGCACGCCCGCCTTTGCAAGCCTGCGCACCACGCTGCGCGCAAGGCGGTTGTCCTCCACCTCGGTGGTGAAGGTGAGCGCCAGCGTGTTGCCGCAGGCGCAGGCCGTGGCCTTCACCGGCTCCCTGGGCGTGGTGGAGAGCAGAAAGCGGAAGCCCTCGAAATACCGGCGGAACGGCTCTTCCACACGCACCGGCCCCAGATTCGAGAACACCAGCGTGCTGCCATTGTTGGAATGCTCGTACACGATGCGGAGGATGCCGTTTTTCAGCGGCAGGGGAATGATGCGCGTGATGAGGTTCTTTTCGCTGCCCGCCGTAAAGGCCAGCTTCTGTTCAAATTCCTCCCGCGTCAGCTTTTCGGCAAACTGGCGCTTCACGGCCTCCATCACGTCCTCAAAGGGGACGGCGCGGCGCGCCAGCGGCAGGATGATCGTCAGGTTGGAAAAGAAATTCAGGGACGTCTCGGTGCCGAAGATAGGCCGCAGATTCACCGGGACAAAGATGCTGACGGGCCTTTTTGCGCCGTTGCAGGCCGTGTATTCTTCGTACACGCCGTAGGCGATGGCGGCTGTGAGGTATTCGCCCACGGTGGCGCCGAAGCGGCGGCACTCGGCCTTCAGCGCGTCCACGGGCATCAGCGCCGTGGCCACGCCCAGCCCGCCCGCGATGCGGTGCTCGCCCCGCAGATGATACGCGCCCGGTTCGCGGAACGTTTTGCTTTTGGCCGGAACGTAATGCTTGAGGTATCCGTCCTGCACCTCGCCCGCGGTCTCGGTGCCGTAGGGGGTGGCAAGCTGCTCGGGCGTGAACGCGTCCGGGTGGGCAAGCTGGCAGTAGCGGTAGCAGACGGCCTTCAAAAACTGCATCGCGCCCGTGCCGTCCGTGAGCACGTGGAAGGTCTCCAGATGCACGCGGCTGCCGTAATACAGCACACGGAACAGAAAGCGGCCTGTCTCCACGGGGTCGATATAGCGGCAGGGGGCGTCCTGCTCGGGCAGGATCTGGGGTGTGGCGCGGTTGGTTTCCAGATAGTTCCAGAACAGGCCGTGCCGCAGGCGGACGTTGAACGCGGCAAAATAGGGGAGCGTTTGCTCCAGCGCCTGCTGGAGCAGCGCAGGGTCCACAGCCTCGCGCATCACGGCTGTCAGGCGGAATACGTTGGAATAGCGCCGGCTCGCCACCACGGGAAAGATATTCGCGGTGTTGTCCAGCTTGTGCCACCGCGTGGGTGCAGCGCGTTTTTTCATGGAAAAGATCGGCTCCTTTAACAG
>DBFXIC010000514.1:0-13322 GCA_048455095.1 Anaeromassilibacillus sp. | reverse complement strand
CAGTTTCCCAGTGACTGATTTTCATCAACGGATATGGAACTCTACGCATACAGCGGCGGTACCGTTCGGGATTCTCACCCGATTCCCTTGTCCATCCCCGCGGACTGGTATGCGCCGCGGGGCCACAAAAATATATTCTGTTGTCCTATTCATATTACAATCCGTTTCTTTTTCAGTCAACCGAATTTTTTGTCTTTTTTAGTACTTTCTTGTTCTGTGTTTATGCTTTCCGTTTTCGTCGATGCTACAATTCATGCTATGAATATATCTGCCGCGCACTTTTTTCATTGACTTCACATCAAAAAAGGAAGCACAACAAACTATTGTGCTTCCCCTTTGACGTTTTAACGTGTCAAAAAATCATATGTGCCCGGCGTAAGAACTCTGTCCGGTTCATGCGGCAATACCAATGTTTTACTTTTATAAAACCTCAGTGCATCACCCACGATATCCTCCGCCATATTGTTTTTGTGAAACGATACCGTATCGAAAAATGTGATACCATGTTCGACCGCCTCCTGCAACAACCGAATCGGATCTCCATATCCATAACTAAGGTTTCCACAGCCCAATCCAATTTCTGAAATTCCAAAACCGTTTCCCAGGTTTCTTTTGTTCAAATTCGTCCTCCCTAAGATGCCGTATTTAATGCGTCTGAATTTTTTAGTGCGGAGCAACCGTTGGATTCCAACGATTGCTCCTATAAAATGACAAACGCACCTACTCTGTGATGTATCTTGCCAGCATTTCATGATGACGGCGGACTTCCTCCACCTCATTGGCCATCTTTTCAATGCCTTGATCCTGCTGGTGACGCTGACCCTCATATTCTGAGTTGATGTAGCCCTCGTATCCTCCCTGCTTCAACCAGTAAATGGGATTTTTGTAATCGATGGCCACATCCTCGTATTCTTCTGTTCGACCCGGGATCTCTGTCATTTCATAAAATTTTCCGTGAATTGAAACGATATACGGCACAATATCTCTCATCTCCCTTGGGTCAACCTGCGAAAACATCCCTACTTGGCGTGCAACGGTTGTGTCCTTTTCCGAAAAGCCCAGTGCAAGCAGACGCTCTCTGGCAACTGCCGGATCGCGTACACCCTCCGCGGCAATACGATCTACCATTCGAAGTGCATCCGGATTGGCTCCGTGGCGCACCGCATAGGCAAACTGCGGACGGTTAATACTTCGCTGGAAGATTCCCATATCTGGTACCAATCCCACAAACTTCGTATGCTTCTTTTCCGCCAGATTTATAATTTCCTCGCACATCTTGGGGTTTCGGGGAAATCCATCGCCTTTTCCATACTGTTCACCGGAATCTGTTTTAATGTTGAACGGCGCGTGAATTTCTTTTCCGATGCGCACACCGTATTCCTCTGCCGCAGGCAGTGCCATCTCGATGACATCGATGGGCACGGAACACAAGCAGCGCACATTCTGAAAGCCCAGCTTTGCAGCCAACCGGATGTCCCGCACCAGCCGTTCTGCTGCTTCTTTATGCGTCATTACATGGTCGCGGAACTGCAGCGTATCCAAATAAATATCCATGGTCACAGCCGTCATATCAAACTCCGCCATCAAGTCCCGAAACTCCGCCACAAATTCATCACTCGGATACGGATATTGGCGCACTACTGCCTGGTCTATAATTTCAATGCCATCGGTCTTTAAATTATCATGTACCTCTTTTACCATATCCCGCAGTGTCATTCTTTTAAAGAATTGCTCCTGCTGATAACTATACAGTGACACGCCTCTTTTAATCATCTGAATCCCTCCTGTTTATTTTGTCAGCATAAGGTCGTAATAACATATGGCCTGTGTTTTCCCTGCACCAGCGCCGCTGCCCGGTTCCGGCGGGTTCCGAATCCACTCTTCGTCAGTAGGCATGTAGCCGTATGCAGCCAAGATTGACTGCTGCAGCCCAATCCTGTGCATTCCGTGGGCCAGTCCACCAGGCTTCTCGATATACAGCATCGCCTCATCGTCATAGTCCCAGTGTTCCCACACACAGTGCTTTAGCTCCTCAAAGGTGCGTGGGGGGACCCCGTTGATCTCAAATTTCTGTAAACTCCGGGGATACGTCTTGCCATCCACTTCCACATAATACCCGTTGTGCAGGGATAAGATGCAGCCACGGTAATCCGCGATTCTTACTCCAAATCGAAACCCGATAACCACACCCTCCTGTTCCATATTTTCCAGACTGTCCTGCCGAATCAAAAAGCTGTCAAACATTCTTATCTTCCCTCCAAATCTCAAAATCCCACCATTCTGTCGAATGGCGAGCTGTTTCTTTGTCGCTTCGCAACGCTGCGAAAATCCACTTTTGCAAACGAGCAGCATCATAACAGATGCTGCTCGTTTGTTGGTTTCTTTTATTATCTTAAACGATAATCATTTCTCTGGTGTTGGACGGATCCTCCGGATCGTCCTCCTGTTTCATGCGCATTTCATCTAGGAAAGGCGGAATGTAAGAGGCCACTTCCCAGAATATTACCTGTACCTTGTGGTTGCCGGAAGCAAGGCCGCCCGGCTTGCGCACATGGATGTAGCATACGTCCTGCAGATTCCATTTCACACGCCAGTCCTGAAGCATCTCCTCGTAGGTATACTCCACACCGTGCACGAAGAACGTACATACATCGGCGCCATACTTTTCACCGTCAACCTTGACGTATTTAAACCGGAATTGCGAGAGCCAAGGACCGCGGTAAGCAACAAAACGGATACCTACCTGAAAGCCCACCGTTTCATCATTTTTCTTGAGATTGCGGAACCCCTTGTATTGCAAGGCTTCCATTTCCAACATAGTAAAACCTCCTTTTCGTCTGGGCGGAAACATACTGTCCGCCGCATGAAGCATTGTACCAATTACGCACCGAGGATCTTTTTCATGAACAGCTGATGACGGCGCACCTGCGTGATACAGTGGTTGATGTCATTATGGTTCTTACCCTCGTACTCGCTAAGCAGATAGCCGTCCCAGCCGTGCTTGATCATGATGTCGATCACTTCGCGGTACGGAATTGTTGTCTCCTCGAAGTCCTCGCTCATGTTGTAGTACTTCGCGTGGCAGCAATGGATGTACGGCAGATAGGGAATGATGTCCTCCGGCTCGCTGGGACCCTTCTCGAAGCCAGGATGCATTTTCTCAATACCGTTTGGATCATGGCGCTTAAAGACGCCGAAATCGACGTTGAAGCCGAAATATTTGGTGTTTTCCTTATCAATGAACTCAGCATACTCCTGCACCATCGGGTCAGTCAGCCTTGTGGGCGCATGCAACTCCGGCTGCATCACAACGTTGTATTTTTCCGCATAGGGCAGCGCACGCTTAATGATCTCGCGCCAGTTGGAAACAGGGTTCAGAATTTCGTCGATGACCCCCAGCTTTGTACGCATGCAGGTGAAGCCCATGAAGGAGGCGAGCTTGATGTCGCGGATCAGCTGCTCCAACGATTCTTCAAGCGTAGCTTCACGGCCTGGTACAAGGCGAGACTCCACCCAGTGACCATATTCGACGGGCACGATATGGTATTTCTCCACCAGAGAAAACCATTTGTCCAACCACTTGTTGGAAGGATGCGGATATCCCTCGATGATCCCATCCGCCAGAATTTCCAAACCAGGCGCGCCCATATCTTCCATATGCATGAAGATATCTTCCAGCTCCATGTTTACATCCATCATGGGATAAAAGCAGTAGGTGGATATGCCACGTTTAGGAACTTTTTTTATCTCACTCATAGTTTCATACCTCGACTTTCTTCACAAAAATTCAATAAACACCTCGGCTTACGCTCAAATCTCGGTGTTTTCAGGTTTTTTCAGAGCCCGCGCAGCAATCTCGGCACGCATTTCAGCAACGCGCTTGTTGGACAGGTTGAGCATGATGTAAAAGATACCGCTGACGACAAGCGCAACGCAGGGAACCCACAGGAACATATTGTTGATTGCGCTCAACGCAGTAGCCGGTAGCTCTGCCATACCGCCCTGATAGCCCACAGCTGTAAGCGTGAACCCCAGAATGGCCGTCGCCGCCGCCGACATGATTTTGGACATAACTGCGGAACCGCTGAAAGCAAGGCCATCGATGCGATAGCCGAAGCGCCACTCACCATAGTCGATGACGCGGGCTGTCATATCGCCGTTGATGGCAATGATGAAGCCTGTGCCGAGCTGGCGGACAAAAAGCCCCACGTGGAACATCGCCAAGCTGTTGAAGCCCAGAATTCCCACAGCCGCGATAGCCATACCGAGCGCGCCGACAAAACTACCGATCACGCCGACCATACGAGAGTCCAGTTTGATGATCACGGGTGCCGCAAAAAAGATTCCAACCATCATGCCTATAGACAGTGTACCGAACACACCAGCAAGCATCTGGACGCCCCCCAGCGTGTACTGGGCAAAATAGGTTGCTACACCAAACATGAAGCCGATACCCACGCCGTTGGCAAGCGAGGTGCCCATATTGATGAGCCAGTATTTGTTGGCTACCAGCATACCAATATCTTTGAAGACATTCCGTTTTTTTGTATTATCCTTCGCTTTTCCACTGGTGGTTTCGCCCTCTGCGGCAAGGATCTTTTCCATGATGTCGGCGGCTTCATCGCCCTCGGTTTCGCGCACGGTCTGCACGGCTGCTCTGGAGCCGACAACCTCACGTGTCAGAGCGTATGTGAACATTGTCAGTAAAATGCCACCGGCTGAAAGAATGATGGAAGAGTTTGTGTAAGCGGAAGCTGTAGAACCAAGCACCGCCAAAAGAAGCGGAAGCCCGGCTGTGATGAGCAGCTGGGAGAACTGTCCCAAAACGCCGCTTACCACGTTGGCCTGCTGACGTGCGTCCGGGTCGTTGAAGCACATGGAAATCATCGTGGTTTTCGGCATGCGGATCGTGGTCATACACGTGCAGTAAATGTTGTAGATGACAAATAGATAGACTGTTTTCGCTGTGACGGACCAGCTATCCTGACAGAAGAACACGCCTACGGTTGCAAGCGCCGTCGGGATTGCCATCCACAGGAACCACTGGCGAAGACGCCCCTTCTTCGTTTGAAGGTGGTCGATGACCATTCCCATCAAGAAGTCTGTGACACCATCAATAATTATGCTGATGCTGAGAACACTGGCAACAACCGCGGCCGGCAAAAGCATAAATTCCGTATAGTAGAACTGCATATAGGTCGTTACAATTTCTTCAAAAAATGTATAGCCGAAGCCGATGATACCCATTGCCAATACGTTATTCCGGTTGCGCCGGGAAAGAAGATCGCTGCCTAGGAATATCCGTCTGATTTTCGTCCAAGCACCTTCAGTAGTTTGCTGTCCAACCATAACATTTTCCTCCTTACAAAACTTTTTCTACAAAAACGAATCTCCCTTCAATGCGAAAAAATGTGTTCCCCTCTATAGGGTCATGTGCTTTCCTTCACCGTGGGCATGCTGCGTCTGGTAAGTGCGAAGCGTTCCCACTTTCCAAAGCGATAATACAGCATCATCCCCACCGCAAACAGCGTGTTAAACACATTATTCGCCCAATACAAGCCTTGATACATACCGGTTCCAATAGCGAACAAATAAGTGATGGGCACACGGACGGCAACGCACGCAATAGAAATAATCATGACCGGTGTTGCAGCGCCCGCTCCACGCAGGATAGAGCCGTAACCAAGCTGAAGTGCCATGATCCAGTAGAAGAATGCCAGAATCTGGATGCTATTACGCCCAATTTCAATGATTTGTGCATATCCTGCATCGCTTGGGTTGATAAACAGGCGATATAGCGGTTCCACGCCAATATAGAGAATCACGCCCACAATCGCCCCCACGGCGATGTTGAATACCATCATCTTGCGATTTCCTTCCTTGACACGATCTTTATGCCCTGCGCCAAGGTTTTGTGCGTTGAACATCGTGATGGTCTGGCCAACAGCCATAATAGGGAGTTGTGTAAAGCTATCCAACTTCTGAATGATTCCGTTTGACGCCATCAGGTTTGTGCCAAAGGAGTTCGCATAGCTCTGTACAATCAGCAGGCCGACCGAATTTACCAGCGACTGGATTGCACTGGGTACGCCTACTTTCAAGATTTTTCGCAGCATATCCGTACTCAACCGGAATGTTTTGCGTGTGAAGCGTATTCCGTATCCGCCGCGGAGCATTTTTGCAACAACGAATACTGCCGAAGCTGCCTGAGAAATGACCGTTGCGATTGCGACGCCTGCACAGCCCATGTTGAAATAGACTACAAACACCAGGTCCAGAACGATATTGAGTATGGCGCATACGATGATTGCAATCATCGGTGTCCTGCTGTCACCCAGCCCGCGCATGATACCAGAGGTCATGTAATACATTAGCTGTGTCATGCATCCGCAGAAGTAAATTTTCAGATAAATATCCGCGTCGCGCATAATTTCTGCCGGTGTATTGATAGCTTTGAGTAGTGGTGTACTGATTACGATTCCCACAACAGACATGGTGATTCCGATGAAAAAAGCGCCAATGTATGCTGTCGATATAGCCTTGTTCAAATTATTGAAATCTTTTGCACCGAATAATTGGCCCGCCACAACAGAACTGCCCATGCCGAAGCCTGAATAAATTGCTACGCACACCATTGTTATCGCAAAACTGGAGTTTACGGCCGCCAGCGCTCCTGACCCCACGAATTGCCCGACTACAACCGAATCCACTACATTATACAACGCAGAGAAGATATCGCCGAACAAAACGGGCAGGGAAAAGAGAATAATCGGCTTTAAAATATCTCCTTTGGTAAAATCATGCTGTTTTATGGCTTTTTTGTTTTTGCTATCACTCATTTTTTCCTCACAAAATGTTTCGCTATGTATTTTTCTTACTTACCACCCCAGGATTTTCAGGTATTCACGGCTCCGACGGGCTGCCTCAAGGCTGGGAAGATCATAGTGCTCGTCCTGTTCCACAATCACCCATCCAGCACCGGCTTCCAAAGAAGCCGTTAATATTGGCTCCCAAAGCTGTTGGCCAAAGCCCACCGGCCTAAACTCAAAAACACCTCCTTCTTCCGTCTGCTCTTCTGTCTCAATCCCGATTAGCTTGTAAAGGTTCTTGGGGGATCCTTTCTTGATAAAATCCTTCAAATGGACGATGGGGCAGCGCCCTGTGTACTTTTTCACATAGTCCGCCGGGTTCTGCCCGGCCACCTTAATCCAACAGGTATCTGGTTCTGCTTGAAGCGCAGTCGCCGGAACCTGCGTATAGATATCATCAAAGCCAAAGCTTCCGTCTGGCATCGTCACAAACTCAAAATCGTGATTGTGATACAGCAGCGTTATGCCGTTTTCACGCAGCGTGCTCCCGATTTCCTTCATTTTGCCGAGAACGAACTCGTAACCGTCCGTCAGAGGGCGGTACTCCTCCGGCAAATAGGGAACGACGATATATTGCACGCCAATCTCCTTGTAATCACGAATCACCTGTTCCAAGGTCTCTATCATGTCCACAAGGGGTACGTGCGCACTGATGGGCGTCAACCCTACCTTATCTAGAATACGTTTGACCTCACCCGGCTCAAGGCCGTAAAGTCCCGCCAGTTCAACTCCCTGGTAGCCCATTTCTTTTACGCTGCACATCACTTCTTCAAAGCGCTCGGGCGTTTCTTCCAGCAGGTCGCGAAGGCCGTATACTTGAATGGCGACCGGCAAATTCTCATTCATAAGTGTCCTCCCTTTCCGCCGCACGGGAACCTGTGCGTCTCGCACGGCAATTGTTCTTTCGCTATCGAACGTCGTTCCGCGGCAACTCAGTCATCCAGCGTAGCCTCTTGGCAGGAAACCGCATAAGCCGATGGGCGAATCATCGCAGGGCGCTCGCAGTGAGAAGTCATCTCGTAAATCTTACCGGTGCGGCAGGATTCGATAATTCCGTGGATCACTTCAATGGCATGATAACCGATGTCTGCGTGGCAACGGGGGCGCCGTCCATTCCGAAGAGCATAGCACATATCTGCAAGGCCGACACCGCGGCAGGAATCCGTGAAGCCGTGCAGCAGTGGCAAACTTACCGTGTCTGGAATCACCAGTTCCGCCAACTTCTGCACATCGTCGTCTTCTTCTACAGCACCACTCTGCATCCCTTTCGGCTGCTGGCCTGGGGCAAGGAAGCCTACCGGCGGCTGCGCGCCCGGCCGGGTCACCTTCAGCTCAGCGTTGAACATATTTGGGTCGCCCAGCTTGAGCGCCCCCTGGGTGCCCGTCACAACAAAGTTCTGCGTCATGGTGGAATCCGAAGAAATATGGAATGTACCCAGCACGCCGTTTTCAAACTCCAGCGCGGCCATCAGCGTCGTGGGAGTGTTCACCTCAAAAGTTTCGCCATATTTGGGATGGTTGGGATTTTCGTAAGTACGCTCCGGGAACAGGTTTCCGCCAAAGCCCGTTACGCGCTTGATGCTGCCGAACAGATTAATCATCTCATGCAGATAGTATCCGCCTAAATCGAACGGGAAACCTCCGCCGTAGTGCAACGGGAAGAAGTAATATTTCGGAGCCAGATCGAAAAACGGCGTTTCCGGGTTGTAGTGCATCGTCACCTGTGCGTGAACCGTTCTCGGCTCACCCACAATGCCGTCGTCAATGTATTTCCGCGCAGACTGCTCCCAGCCGCCCAGGAAAGTATCGGGCGCCGTTGTGTACATCAGACCCTTTTCGCGGGCGAGGTTCATCAGCATGGTGGCTTCCTCAAACGTGGGCGCCATCATCTTTTCGCAATAGACATGCTTGCCGTGGTCGAACGCCATTTTGCTGATCTCAACGTGGGATTCCGGATAGGTTAAGTTTACGATAACTTCGATCTCCGGATCGTTCATCATCTCTTCCACAGTCATCTTTTTCACGGGATAATGATCCGCCATCCACTGTGCGCGTTTGTCAATCTGATCCGCAACGGCAACCACATCGATGATGTTGAACTTGTTCACCATGTTGCTCATGTAGGTAGCCTTACAGATGCCGCCACATCCGACGACGCCTACCTTGACCTTCTGTTTTTGCATTTTCTTCTCTCCTTTTATGATTTTGTCTGTGCAAGGTTTGCCTGCCGCACAGAGTTTTCCGCTTTCAGCGAGCACTCAGCGCTCAAAATCCACCGAACGGCCAGTGGCCGCCGATTCACGCACAGCGTCCATCACGCGAAGCACCCGGCGTACCTCCGGAATTTTCACAAGGAATTCCTCCTTGCCCTGCAACGCCGCCAGATAGTTTTCGAAATACATTCGTTGGTTCGTGTCCACCGTGGGCAGAGGCTCCGTGACGATGCGGCCCTCGGGAGGCGGGCCGAAGGAGCGGGTAGGCCCGGCGGCCGTCATGGTACGGTGCCCCGCCACGTTTGTAAGCAACTGCGTGGTACGTACGATTGCACCCTCGGGGTGGAAGCCATCGCAGTGCATGGAACCCTTGTCACCGCCGATGAACCAATGCCGTTCAAACCAGCCCGGCGCATCGCTCAAGTAGTAGGTTCCCAGCTCAATTTGAGCCACGATGCCGCTTTCGAACCGCAGGAAAATATGGAAATAATCGTCTACCTCTCGGTTGATCACGTTCCGCAGATCGGCAAACACGGATACCAGCTTGCCCGGAATCATCCAGAGCATTTGGTCAATCAGATGAACGCCCCAGTCGTACAACATGCCGCCGCCCTGGTCCTTGTATACATGCCAGTCGTGCATATTGCCGTTAAAGCCGTACAGCATAGATTTCACCGTGTACATGCGCCCCAGCGTGCCAGTGTCGAACACTTTCTTCGCAATGCGGAAGTCCTGGTCGAAGCGACGCTGTTGGTGCACGGTAAAGGTGATGCCGTTCTCATTGCAGCACTGCTCCATGGCGTCAAGGTCCGCCAGCGAAAGCGCTACCGGCTTTTCACACAGAACATGCTTGCCAGCCTTCGCGGCCATTTCGGTGAGCTTGCGGTGCTGGTTGTTGTTAGCCGCAATCAGAATCACATCGATGTCCTTATCCTGCATCATTTCGGCTGCGTCAGTGTAGGTGTCGATGCCCTGCGGAATATCCGTCAGCTGTTCCGGCGCGATGTCGCATATCGCCCGCAGCTGCGCGCCTGGCAGCGATGTCAATGTTTTTTCGTGCACATGGCCCATAAAGCCGTGCCCAATCAATCCAAAGCGAATTGCCATTCCCAAAAACCTCCCATTTTTTATTCTCAAATCATGCTTCCTGTGTCAGCGCCGCGACGGCCGTACCCACAAGCGTTGTGTTTTCACCGCTGAGGATGCAACACGAAATACCCATTTCCCGCTGCAGATAGCGTTCTATGTATTCTGTCAGCTTTTTCACATACAACGTGCATTTTTCGAACACGCTCCCCTCCGCCATCACACAAAAGCTGCCGCCGGCCGGCACTTCAGTATAAAGTGCGATGCCGGAAAATACTACGGCGGTAATCCGCGCCGCGCGTTCATAATACGCGCTGAGCAATTCATACAAACGGCTGCGATCTTCTTCGTTCCCCTCTGTCAACACGGCCAGCCAGTCATCTCCGTTCGGCCGCGCTATAAAGGCATCTACATCCTGAGGCAACAGTGCGCCTCGCTCTACAAAAGCCGCACCGAACTCTTGCGAGAGCACGCCCTCTTCCGCCGCAGCCTTTATCATAAGGAACAGCAGCTTGCCCTGGTACGCACCCGAAATCATTTTTTCCATCTTATGCTCGCCCGGATTTTCCGACTCCCTGTCCAGAACACGGTCGAATGTTCCCTGCCGGAACCCGTCGTAGCCGCAGCTCTCCATATTGATCACCATTTCGCCCTGCAGCGCCTGCGCGGCCGGCGATTTTTTGATCCTTGCCGTGCTTTCCACATAGCAGGTGTTGGTGCCGGTACCCAGAATAAAGCCGATGTAGTTGTCGTAGTGGTGGCCCTTTACAGCCGCTAGACTGCCCATCATCGTCGCCACCGTGTCGTTTAAAACCGTGATTCTCTTGGCCTTATGCCCCCGGCGCACAAACACCCGGTTGAGGCTCTCCCCCAACATCCGGCCTTCCGCGCCGGTGATGCGCACCTCTTTACTGAATCCCAGAATTTTACCATCCCTCTCCGGCGAAATCTCGCAGGGGAACGAAAAGCAGATGCCGATGTTGTCGCATTCGTCCAGAACCGGCTCCAGCCTGTCGGAAAGGCGCTCAAAAAACTCATCCGCCGTCAACGCCCCATCGGTTCCAGGCATTGGAAATTTTTGAAACTGCGATAACGCAACTGTTCCGTTTTGCTGTGAGCATGCGACAGCCACTCGCAAATTTGTTCCGCCCGCATCAACCACGATCGTTTTTTCTCCGGTGGGAATCTGGCGCTTCAGCATTACAAAAGAAGGAATCATCATAAGCGATGACGGAACGCCCTCTAGGCCTGCTTTCATTTGTTTTGCCAAAAAACGCGTTTCTCCGTTCCAGTCGATCAAGTCAAAGTGCATCTGGTGCCTACTTAAAAAAGCTTCTACTTCCTTGTGCACGTTAAACACTCCTTCCTCTGAGCTCGGCATCCAAGTCATGTCCGCTCGTTTTTTGTGCCGTCCATTGGGATTTTGGCCTTGGTTATAGATCCCGCACTGTTTTTTCGAGCTAAGACAATTATAAAATCCGACCGTTTTTTCCGCTCTCGGGAAAAGCGCCATTCCTTGTGCTGTTTTTTATCCTCTTGTCATTTCAGCTTTGCCGGCAGAATAAAAAATGCGTATTATTCTTAATCTTTTGTAAGATGCCACAATTATTATCTGCATTTTTTGTTTTAGACTGTTCACTCTTGTCAATTTCATATTAAAGAAGGTATACTTATGTTAGAACCACTACGCTGTAGCAATGGGCCGCTTTCGTTTCGCGCCGACCGTATTTTGGAAGATGGAGGAGCACATTTTGACCAACGACACCATTACCATATCCCTGCTGAATCACAACAAGGCATCCATTCCTGTTATACATGACCCACAGTTGCTGTATGTTCTGCGCAACGAATGCAGCTTATCCTGGGGAGATGTCAGCTTTTCCCTGGCGCCGGGAGATTTTTTTTTGGTCAGCTCCCTGCAGAGCTGCACCTGCAACCTTTCATCTTCGCACGGGCTCATCGCCGTGTTCCGTATTTCGTATGCCTATTTGTCGGAGCAACTGGGCAATCCCTTTGTAAATCTGCGCTGCACGTCCATCTGCGAAAACAATCCGATGCACCGCGAAATACAGTCTATGGCGCAACAAATTCTATCGTACTATGTTTCTTCCTCTCCGCTTGACCGATTCCGCCTACAGGCTTCCTGTCTTGATTTGATCTATCTGTTGATTCGCTTCTTCACCTTGGCGGACACTACCACCGCTGCGGACACCGCGCAGCCAAAAAGCGACCGTATGCTCTCCATCCTTCGCTATCTCCACCAGAACTACAACCAGCCCATCACCCTGCAGTCGCTTGCCGACCACTTTTATCTTTCGATTCCCTATCTCTCTAAGCTTTTTAAAAAGAATCTTGGCCTCAATTTTCTGAAATACCTAAACAAGATCCGCATCGAGCACGCTGTGGAGGACCTCAAGGCCACCTCACATACAGTCTCTCAAATCGCTTTCGAGCACGGTTTTTCCAGCCTGGCATCCTTTAACCGTACCTTCCGAGATATCTACGGGCAATCCCCCTCAACGTATCGAAAAGATTGCGCCTCGGAGATTCGGGCGGACGACAGCCAGCAATTTTTGCGTCAATTTCTTGAGCGCCATCCCTTCCGGGTGCAGAGCAACAGCATTCCGCCGCTGATTTGCCGGGCGGACACTCTGTCCGCACAGCCTTACCGAAAAAATTGGCAGGACACACTGAGTCTCGGCGTAGCAAGCGATCTCACACACTCTTGGGCACAAAGCCAGATTGCGCAATTAAAGCAGAGCCTACACTTTTCGTATGGGTATGTTTGGCGCCTGTTCTGCAAGGAGACCTTGGTCACCCCCGCCGCCCAGACTTTCAACTTCAGTTATCTGGACTCTGTATTGGATTTTTTAACGCAAACGGAAATCATTCTTTTTCTGGACTTGGGCTTTCGGGCAAAGCAACTTGTATTGAATGTAAACTCCGCAACCAATACCGATACGTCGAGCCGAATCTCCGAACTTACTGTCGCAGCAATGGATAATCCGTCACAATATAAAAATCTGCTTTCCAGCTTTATCCGTCACTGCATTGAAAGATACGGCGAGAAAAACGTTGAGACCTGGCGATTTTGTCTGCATTTTGATCCCGGTATTCCATTCTCCGGCGATGGTCTCTCGTGGTTTAAAATTTT
>DBFXIC010000513.1:0-12208 GCA_048455095.1 Anaeromassilibacillus sp. | reverse complement strand
ACAGGGGGCTGCGGGCGATGATATCCAGATTGCCGCCGGTGCAGCCTTCCAAAAAGACGGCCTTGGCAATGTCGATATGGCACTTGAGCACCCAGGTGTAATACGTCTTTTCCTCATCGGTCGGCTTGCCCAATGCATAGGTGCGCGTGATGTCGGTCGTGCCATCGAGATACTGCCCACCGGAGTCCACCAGCAGGAAGCCATGCGGTTCCAGTGTGGCGCAGGTTTCCGGCATCGCGTGATAGTGCATCATCGCCGCGTTTGCGCCATAGGCCGGGATGGTGTCGAAGCTGTCGCCCAAAGACAACTCCTGCTCCCGGCGCAGCTTGGAGAGCATCTCCGCCACGTCGCATTCGGTCGTCGCTTCTCCCGCCGAGATCTTTTTTTCCAGGGCCATCTGGAAACGCACCATGGCGACGCCGTCCTTGACATGCGCGTTCTTGATGTTCTCAATTTCGACGTCGTTTTTTACACCCTTGAGCTGCTGGACTGGTTCCTCTCCCGCCAACAGGGTCACATGCGGGTTTGCCTTCCATGCGTTGTACAGCGTATAGTTCAGCCCCTCCGGCTCGTAGAGCGCGGTTACCGGTGTGCCGACGGCGGCGATGGCTTTTGCAACGTCCTCATAGCCGGCAACCTGCACGCCCTCTTTGGCCAGCGCGCCCTGTGCCTCCTGCGGCAGACGGGCCCGGTTGATGAACAAGGTCGCGCTCTCCGGCAGCACCAGGCAGTAGGACATGGCGAACGGATTGTAGGCGATGTCGTCCGCACGCAGGTTCAGCAGCCACGCCACGCTGTCAAGGCGGGAGAGCAGGATTGCGTCCGCGCCCTTTTCTCCCAGCTTTTCCCGGAGCAGCGCCAGCTTTTCACCCGCAGTCTTGCCCGCATACCGGACATCCAGCAGCCAGGCCGGCGTTGCAGGTGCAGACGGGCGGCCTTCCCACAGCGGTGCGACAAAATCGACGTCACGGATGGAAATGTGCTTCTTTTCAAACGCCTTTTCCAGTTTTTCAACCGTAGAGGCGGCGGTCACCATGCCGTCCACACCCATCACGCCGTTTTCCGGCAGGGTATCGGCCAGCCATGCGGGAATCTCTGGTGTGCCCTTCTGCGCCATGCGCATCAGCTCGATGCCGCTGCCGGAGAGTTGCCGTGCGGCCTGAATAAAGTAGCGGCCATCGGTCCAAAGCGCCGCGGCGTCCGTTGTGACGGCCAGGGTGCCGGCAGAGCCGTCAAAGCCGGAGAACCAGCTCCGTGCCTGATAGCAGTCGGGCAGATATTCGCTCATATGCGGGTCGGAGGATGGGATCAAAAAGCCGTCCACACCCGCTTCTTTCATCGCGGCGCGCAGGGCCGCAAGTCTTTCTGGAATCGTTTTCATGGGAAACCCCTCTTTTCATCAATCATACGCGCGCAACCGCGCTGCGAAATTTATATCTCCCATTCTAGCCCCGAAGCGGACATTATGCAAGAGGGAGGTTGATTTTAAAGAATCGTATGGCTCGTGTGGATTGGCGTGCCAATAAGACAGGTTGCGGTTTCGGAATGCCTGTTTAAGCGCAGATGGCTTTGACGAATCTGAGGTTTTTGATGATCACATCGGATTTCCACCAGTTTTTGCTGATGCTCCATTGTTCTGGATATGCCTCCCATGACCATGTAATCTTCCAAGAGCCGTCGGGTTCCTGGGTGTTTAAGATGAATTTGCATTCCTCCTCACAGACGTCTTTATTTTCCCAATAAAACGCACTCACCTTTGAATGGATTAATAAAGAGGGCTTGCACACGTAATCGACGCCCCATTTTGAGGAGTCATCTGTGACCACATACCGAATCTGCCGATGCAGCAGGGCTTCAAATTCGTCCAGAGCCAAAAGAGAAGCCACAGGGCTTTCTTTCATCGATTCATACAGTTCCACAAAGCAGGAGGCCGTGTGCATGGACTCCAATGGGAACTGTTCTTTCAAATAACGATACGCCTCTTGGGCGAGCTTACAGGCCAGTGAAAAGAGCGCGCTTCCCGGGGCTGCAAACTTCAGAATGAAGCCAATTAGGCTTGCGGTAGGATTATAGGACGTTTCCGGGATCGACTCGTCATCCCACCACGGCGCATGGGGATAATGGTTGTTTGACGGAATGGTGCGCAGCCAGGTGTGTCCGTCAAAGGCATCCCCCGAAGCCAGATACCGCAGGATCCCCTGCACGATGGGATAGCTTTGATCCTCCCATCGGAGTTCTTTGAGGATTTCCGTAGCGACCCAAGTCTGCACAGGCGAGGAGTGGGGATTCCAGCAATCCGGTTCCAACGCGTGGCCAAAGCCGCCGTCTGCATTCTGATAAGCAGCCAAGGCCGTCAAAACGTCGTTCCTGCTGCCGCCTTCAAACAAATATTTCCATCTGGCAATTTCAAGGGGCCTTGCGTTTCGATAGATAAAATCCTTGGCGCGTTCGTCGTACATGGTGACACCTCTCTATTATTAATTTTCCATGAAGAAGGTGCATATGGATCAGTTGCATGGATGGCAAGCAATCTTCCAATCTTTCATGATTGTATAATGAAACTGCGCTTCCGTCAAATGACGGGCACATGGAGGATATTGGAAAGTGGCACTTGTAAAGTGGATAAAAATGGTGTATATTATTTTTGGAAACAAACTTAGGGATAGAATGGACGTGCATGCGGAAAATATCCCTGAAAGAACGTTTGAGATGGAGGGACACGGATGAAAGATATTACGGTGGAAATCGGCGGTATGCATTGTGTCATGTGTGCTGCTGCGGTGGAACGCTCCCTGAAAAAGCTAGACGGCGTTCAGGAGGCGGAGGTGAGTTACGCCTCGGAAAGCGCCCACATCGTATACGACGATGCGAAGCTCAACATGAAACATATTTCAAAGAACGTCAAACAGGCGGGCTATGTCGTTGTGGAGGATAAGAGCGAATATCAGCAGAAGGAGTTTCACAAGCTGCTTATCAGCTTTATTATCTCCGCTGTGCTGGCCGTGCCGTTCATGGTGGAAATGGTGCTGATGTTTGCCGCGCCCAACGCCCCGCTGATGCACACGCTGCATAACGGCTGGCTGCAGCTGATTTTGGCGACGCTGGTGGAATTCGGCATCGGCTGGCGGTTCTTCGTCGGTGCGTGGGAATCCATCCGGGGCGGCAGCGCAAATATGGACGTGCTGGTGAGCCTCGGCACGCTGTCTGCCTATATTTATAGCCTATATAATGTATTGACCGGCGGGCATACCTATTATTTTGAGGCGTGCGTCGTGGTCATCACGCTGGTACTGCTCGGCAAGATGTTCGAGACCAAAGCGAAGGCCCGCGCCAATTCGGCGGTAGAGAGCCTGTTGCAACTGCAGCCCAAGATGGCGACCGTTCTGCGCAACGGGAAGGAACAGCAGGTGCCGACGGGCGAAATCGCGTTGGGCGACGTCGTCTTGGTGCGCCCGGGCGAGGGCGTCGCGGTCGACGGCAAGATCGTGCAGGGCAGCTCCGCCATCGATGAATCTATGTTGACCGGCGAGAGCATCCCGGTCAACAAGACCGTGGGCGATAGCGTTTACGCGGGAACGGTCAACCGGCAGGGAGCGTTTCAGTTTGAGGCGACAGGCGTCGGCAAGAGCACCATGCTCTCCTCCATCGTAAAGATGGTGCGATCTGCCCAGCAGAGTAAGCCCGCTGTGCAGAAGTTGGTGGATAAGGTGGCGGCAGTCTTTGTCCCCACCATCTTGCTGATCGCGGTAATCTCCTTCGCGGTCACCTGGCTTTTGACAAAGGATATTGCGCCGGCGATTTATCACGCGGTAT
This sequence comes from Anaeromassilibacillus sp., assembly GCA_048455095.1. GTDB lineage: Bacteria > Bacillota > Clostridia > Oscillospirales > Acutalibacteraceae > Anaeromassilibacillus. The sequence continues at coordinate 8,395 of DBFXIC010000513.1, read as the reverse complement.
CCGTGCTGGTGATTGCCTGTCCGTGCGCGCTTGGACTCGCCACGCCCACGGCGCTGATGGTCGGCACCGGCATGGCGGCCAACGCGGGCATCCTGATTAAGGACGCGGATTCCATGCAGATGGCTGGGAAGATTAAGAGCATCGTGCTCGATAAAACCGGCACCATTACGGAGGGCGAACCGAAGCTGACCGATTTTGTCCCGCTGGACAGCACCGCGCCGGAAACGCTGCTGTGTTATGCGGGCGCAGCGGAGAAGCTCAGCGAGCACCCTGTGGGGCAGGCAATCTATGAATATTGCGCGGAGCAGGTGCAGGAGATCCCGGAGGCGGAGGGATTCAACGCGCAGGTCGGCAGCGGCGTGAACGCCGTGGTCGACGGCCGCCAGATCTACATCGGAAAATTCCCCAACGAGGCTTCGGCGGAGCTGGAACGCCAGGGGAAAACCGCCGTGACGCTCACAGTGGACGGCGAACCCGCGGCGGTGTTTGCGGTGGCAGATAAGGTGAAGCCGGACTCTGCGAAAGCGGTGCAGAAGCTCAAGGAGCGCGGTATCGAGGTCTACATGGTGACCGGAGACAACGAAACGACGGCCAAAGCCATTGCGTCGCAGGTGGGCATCGAGCATGTAATCGCGGGCGTTTTGCCCGGCGACAAGAAAGATAAGGTGGCAGAGCTGAAAAAGAACGGCGTGGTGGCCATGGTGGGTGACGGCGCAAACGATGCCCCCGCACTCGCGGCGGCGGACATCGGCATGGCGCTGGGCACTGGCACAGATGTGGCGGCGCAGGCGGGTTCACTGGTCATCATGAGTGGCAGCCTTTTGGACGTGCCGAAGGCGATTGTGCTCTCCAAGGCGATTATGAATAAGATCAAGCAGAATCTGTTCTGGGCTTTCATTTACAATACCATCGGCGTGCCGTTGGCGGCATTCGGGCTGCTAAGCCCCATTGTGGCGGGTGCAGCCATGGCGTTCAGTTCCGTCTCTGTGGTGACAAACTCGCTGTTGCTTAAACGGAAAAAGATCGACGGATAACCATCTATGAAAAAGCCTCTATTGCACATGGTGTGGCAATAGGGGCTTTTTTGATGCGATGACATATAGATGCAAAGAATGATGTGCCGAAGTGGGATGGAAGTCCATTTATTTGTCTTTAGCGGTGCAAAGGTTTATGCGTTTGTAATATAAAGTGTTTTATTGATGACGTATCAGGGATTATTCGCCAGATGGTTCTTTTTTGGAACCTATTAGGGAAAGGAATCGAATATGATTGGAGGCAAATCATCACAGGATGTTTCGAAATCAGAGGAAAGGCAGGGGGAACAAAATGCTGAAAAGTCATATTCGGCATCGAATGGCAGATAGGAACATCGATGACATCTCAGAACTGATGGCGCTTTCCGGCGTGAGCCGGAACGCGATCAATAAGCTGTTCCGTGGCGTCCAACTGGAAACGCTCAAGCTGGAGACCCTCACACGCCTCTGTGATGCACTGGAATGCGACCTCTCAGATCTGGTGGAATACCGATATGGAGAGAAAAAATCTGCCGATTGAGTTTCATCGCCCATCTGCGTCAGAAATGTGGCAGCGAAATGCCTGACGCTATGTCAGATATTCAACGCCAAGCAACTGTAAACGCCCTTCTAACCAGCGTTGGCGGCCGGTTTGAAGGGCGTTTACAAGTTTTTTATCCGGTTTTGTGTGTCTGTGTTTTACCTGCTTATTGTAGCAGGAATCCAACGGAGAAGCGGGTTCGTTCGTCCTCGATGTAAAAGGCCCGGGAAAAGAGGGAAAGAAGATCTGTAAGCAAGGCGCTTTGCATCCATTCCTCCTGCGTGTATCCAAAGCAGGGGAAGCAGGCGGGAAGTTCCAGCAGCTTCTGTCGTCTTTTGAGGAACGCGGCAAAGTCCTGTATGGCATGGGGGATTTCTTCCGAAGAGCGGTTCAGGTCATGTAGCTCATACAGTGTGTCGCGCAGGCCGGGCACACCCTCCTTTGGAATATGCGCCCCCAAAAATGCAATACAGGGATGCAGTCTTCCCGCGGCTAACAGGCGGTAAAAGGCGTCTTTCGCTTCCGGGGAAACGCGGTGTCCCGACATGTGGTGCAGCTTTTTGCTGCGATAGCACAGGTCAAAGGAATCATAGCACCGCGCAAACTGGGAAATCAGGATGTCAAAGATTTCCGGGTCCTCCATGTTTGGAACTACGATCTTTTCCGCCTGATTTCCAAACAGGGATTCTAAAAGCGCAAACTGCACCGTCAGGCTGGCGGCGACCGTCTCTTCAAGCGGAAGCACATCCTGTAGGGCAAACCGGCTGCGCTTTCCCTGCGGTGACACACAGTCCGCAATCCCCTCTGCATGGTTACACCGGCAGGAACCGTGTAAGAAAGAAGACGATTGAGATAAACGGGGAAGTGTATTCCACCTGGCGGCAGTAACCGTCATCATGTTCTTCATCCTTTCTGCGGACGGAAAACCGTCCTTTTTTTCCAGTTTAATCCATTTGAAAAGTTATGTAAAGAATTTGCCGGAAATTTCCATACTTTGTAGCCGAATCCGATGAATTTTCCTAAAAATATTGCCTGCCTATGGAGAGAAGCATGTATTTTCGCACGAAAGGTTCATGATTTGTTCTTTCTTTTTCTTTGCACCTATGGTATAATAACTCGCGTATGCTCAACATTTGAGATAAATGATAGGTTTCTATAAACATTTTGAGGTGACTTACATGGGTAACATTTTAAAAGCCTTTTTTGGCAACTACAGCAAGCGCGAGTTGAAACGCGTACAGCCCCTATGCGACAAGGTGCTCGCACTTGAAGAAAAATACAAAAAGCTGAGCGATGAAGAGCTGCAGGCGCAGACGCCCGCTTTAAAGGAACGCCTAGCCAACGGCGAAACGCTGGATGACATCCTGCCCGATGCGTTTGCCGTCTGCCGCGAAGCTTCTGCACGTGTGTTGGAAATGCGCCACTTCCCCGTGCAGATCATCGGCGGCATCGTGCTTCACCAGGGCCGTATCGCAGAGATGCGCACCGGTGAAGGTAAAACCCTTGTGGCGACGCTGCCCGCCTATCTGAACGCACTTTCCGGAAAGGGCGTCCATGTGGTCACCGTCAACGATTACTTGGCCCGCCGCGACTCCGAGTGGATGGGCAAGGTCTACCGCTTTTTGGGGCTGTCCGTCGGCCTGATCGCCCACGATATGGACAACACGGCCCGCCAGAGAGCCTACAATGCGGATATCACCTACGGCACAAACAATGAGTTCGGTTTTGACTACCTGCGCGATAACATGGTTATTTACAAGGAAAATAAGGTGCAGCGCGGCCACAACTTTGCCATCGTCGACGAAGTTGACTCCATCCTCATCGACGAAGCGCGTACCCCGCTGATTATCTCCGGCCAGGGGGACAAGTCCACTGAGCTGTACAATATTGCGGACGCATTCGCACAGACGCTGCATTTGGTAAAGGTTGCAGAACTGGACGACAAAGAGGACAACGATGAACTTTATAAGGACGCGGACTACATTGTCAACGAAAAGGCGAAGACCGCAACCCTCACCCCGTCCGGCGTAAAGAAGGCTGAAGCCTACTTCAACGTGGAAAACCTCACGGATGCGGAGAACATCACCCTGCAGCACCACATCAATCAGGCCATCAAGGCGCGCGGCGTCATGACGCGCGACATCGACTACGTGGTCAAGGACGGCGAGGTCATTATCGTCGACGAGTTCACCGGGCGTTTGATGTACGGCCGCCGCTACAACGAAGGACTGCATCAGGCCATTGAGGCAAAAGAAGGCGTCAAGGTTGCGCGTGAGAGCAAGACCCTTGCAACCATCACGTTCCAGAACTTCTTCCGCCTGTATACAAAGCTTTCCGGTATGACCGGTACGGCTATGACCGAAGAGGACGAGTTCCGCGAGATTTACAAGCTGGACGTCATTGAGATCCCGACCAACAAACCGCTGATCCGCCAGGATCTGCCGGACGTCGTCTATAAGACGGAAAAGGGTAAGTTTAACGCGGTTATCGACGACATTGTGGAACACCACGAAAAAGGCCAGCCGGTTCTGGTGGGTACGATCTCCATCGAAAAATCCGAGCGACTGAGCCAGCTTTTAAAGCGCCGCGGTGTGAAGCACGAGGTCTTGAATGCAAAGTACCACGAGAAGGAAGCCGAGATTGTTGCACAGGCCGGTAAAAAAGGCGCGGTCACCATCGCCACGAACATGGCGGGCCGCGGCACCGATATTATGCTGGGCGGCAACGCGGAATATATGGCGAAGGCCGAAATGCGCCGCATGCAGTTCAGCGAGGAGCTGATTGCGGAGGCGGACGCGCATTCCGAGACGGACAATGAGGAGATTCTGGAGGCCCGCAAGACCTTCCGGGAGCTCAACAACAAATATAAAGAGATGACCAAGGACGAGGCCGAGGCGGTCCGTGAAGTGGGCGGCTTGTATATCATCGGCACGGAGCGCCATGAATCCCGTCGTATCGATAACCAGCTGCGCGGCCGTGCAGGCCGTCAGGGCGATCCGGGCATGAGCCGTTTCTACATCTCTTTGGAGGACGACCTCATGCGTCTGTTTGGCGGCGAGCGCATCACGCAGATGATGGATTCGCTCAAGGTGGACGAGGATACGCCGATTGAGGCGGGAATGCTCACCAAGACGATCGAGGGTGCACAGAAGAAGATTGAAGGCCGCAACTTTGGCATTCGTAAGAACGTCCTGCAGTACGACGACGTCATGAGCCGTCAGCGCGAGATCATCTATGGCCAGCGCGACCAGGTGCTCAACGGCGAGGATATTCGCGACCAGGTGGTCAAGATGATCGAGCAGGCCATTGAGGCGCAAGTTAACAAGTTCCTGCCTGTTGAAACTCTGCGCGAAGATTGGGATCTGAACGGTCTGCGTGAGCACTACATGGGCTGGCTGATCGGTCCGGATGATCTGCAGTACGACGAGAACGAGCTTGAGAAGCTTGATCCGGAGTTCATCAAGGAAGAGATCACCAAGAAGGCGATGGAGCAGTACGAGGCGCGCGAGCGTGCGTACGGCGAACAGGTCATGCGCGAGTTGGAGCGTGTGGTTCTGCTCAAGAACGTGGACCGCGAGTGGATGGATCACATCGACGCCATGGAAGAGCTGCAGAAGGGTATCCGCCTGCGCGCATATGGCCAGCATGACCCGGTGGTCGAGTACCGTCTCGAGGGCTTTGACATGTTTGACGAGATGATCGCCACTATCCGCGAGAATACCGCCCGTATGATGCTCACCGTGCAGCTGCGCACCCAGGAGGAGCCGAAGCGCGAGCAGGTGGCGAAGCCCACCGCGACCAGCGCCGACGGCACCGATACGAACCGGACCGTGCACAAGGGCAAGAAGATTGGACCGAACGATCCGTGCCCCTGCGGCAGCGGCAAGAAGTTTAAGAAGTGCACCTGCGCGGAATACCATCCCCAGAGCTAATCATATGTTTTAAAATACGTAAAAAAATATTGTCTGACCAACGCCCCGGAACGCGAACAAATGCGTGTTCCGGGGCGTTTTTTTGTCTTTTTATAGGCATGGCATCGTGACTTTAGATTTCAAATCGAAGGCGCTATCATGTTGTTACATAGGAGCGCGTAGATGAGGGACGAATGGGGGCACCTAAAAAACTGCGGGCATATCAAATACAAAACGGGCTGTTTCTGCAATGCTTTTATATGGATTGTGCAGATGGAACCGCGACGCTGTCCGGCGCATATTTATTTTATTTTTATCTAAACTAAGCTTAACCTGATTTTAACATTGCGCCGATAGAATAGGTCACGTACTGATAAAGTAAATGAAGAAAAACGTAAGGAGCAATGAAACATGAAAAAGGTGCTTTCGATCCTGATGGTATTCGCAATGATCTGTACGAGCATGGCCTTTGTGGGGTGCAGCTCCACCGTGGAGGGCCAGACCGAGAATCCGTCCTCCCAGGAAGCCGGCACGCCCTCCGGGGAACCTTCCTCCGAGGACACAACCGCTTCCCTGAGCGGCAACCTGACGCTGAACGGCTCCACCTCCATGGCAAAGGTCTGTCAGGCACTGGGTGAGGCATTTATGGCAAAGTATCCGGATGTGACTGTGACCAAAAGCGGCAACGGTTCCGGCGATGCGCCGAAGGCCGTCACCTCTGGCACGGCGCTGATCGGCGATCTCTCCCGAAATATGAAGGATGAGGAAGATCCCAGTCAATTTGAAATCAATCAGATCGCGATCGACGGTATCGCCATCGCAGTCAACAAGGAAAACACTGTCACGGAGCTCACCAGCGAACAGATTACAAAGATTTTCACCGGCGAGATCACCAACTGGAAGGACGTCGGCGGTGCGGATCAGGCGATCACCGTGATCGGTCGTGAGGCGGCTTCCGGCACCCGGGACGGCTTCGAATCCATCTTCGACTGCAAGGAAACCTGCAAATATGCGGCGGAGGTCACCTCCACCGGCGAGGTCGTCTCCAAGGTCGGCTCCGATCCGTCTGCGATCGGATACGTTTCCCTTGACTCTGTGAACGACTCCATTGCGGCCTGCAAGGTGGACGGCGTGGAGGCTACGGAGGAAAACATCATCAACGGTTCCTACAAAGCGCAGCGCCCCTTCCTTCAGATCTACAAGAAGGGCTCCGACAGCGGGCTGGTTAAAGCCTGGTTCGAATTTGTGTACTCCGACGAAGGTCAGAAGATCATCTCCGACGTAGGCCTTGTGCCGGCACAATAAGCATACCTCGGTGGGTATCCGCGCCTGTGCAAAACTTGCGTATATACTCCGTGCAGAATGCTCCGGCGTCCCGGTTGGATGCCGAAGCATTTTGTCGTACCACGTAGGGAAGCTGCCTGAGGCAGATCAAGAATGGAGGGCCTGTGGATGCAAACATCACTGACCGACGAACGCGCGGAACAAAAACGCGCTTCATCCAACCGATTGAAGAAGATAGCGGCGATCGTCCTTGGCATGGTGACGGTCGGTTCTTTCTTTTTCCCTTACATCAAATTCGTCTTTAAAAATACGGTTTATGCGCTGACCGGCTTGCAGCTTGTCACTGTGCGCGGCATGATGGTGCGCGGCCCGCAGATGAGCGGATTGGTCACCATCCCGTTGCTCACCCGGATCGCCGTGGCAGGCGGTGTGGCGCTGGCACTGGCCGGCATTGTGCTGCTGCTTTTTAATAAGCCGGTGTTGGCGGGCGCCGCATATATCCTCTCCGGCGTGACGCCGCTGATTTCACTGATCACGACGTCGAATATTCAGACCGCCGTAACCTCCCTGAATATCAGCGAAATTCAGGTGCATTATCTTTGGCCGTTCCTCTGTACATTGGCGTTCGGCATCGCATGTGCGGTGCTCGCTCTATGGACACAGGGCACCGAACGGCTGGCAAAATCCATCTTCCAGGTGTTCTCCTGTGTGTCCGTCGGTTCGGTGGCGGTCATCACCATCTATATTGTCGTCTCCGGTGCACCGGCGCTCGCGCAGATCGGGATTGGCCGCTTCCTGTTTGGTACCGAGTGGGCCGCAGGGTCCGAAACGTTCGGTATCCTGCCGATGATCCTTGCCTCCGTCGCGGGTACGCTGGGCGCGATCCTGTTGGGTGTGCCGGTCGGCCTGCTGACGGCGATCTTCCTCTCAGAGACGGCAAACCCGGTCTTGGCGAAATTTGTACGTCCCGCGGTGGAGCTGCTGGCGGGCATTCCATCGGTTATTTACGGCTTTTTCGGAATGCTGGTGATCGTTCCAGCGATCCGCAATTTCCCACCATTCCAGGGGCGCACCACGGGTGACAGCCTGCTGGCGGCCATTCTGATTTTGGCGATCATGGTGCTGCCCACCATCGTCAGCGTTTCAGAGACGGCGCTGCACGCGGTTCCGGTTTCTTATCGGGAGGCATCCCTCGCACTGGGTGCGACACCAACTACCACGATCTTCAAGGTGACGGTGCCTGCGGCGAGGTCCGGCATCCTCTCCGGCGTCATTCTCGGTGTTGGGCGCGCCATCGGCGAAACCATGGCGGTCATCATGGTGGCGGGCAACGTGCCGAATATGCCGCAGTTGCTCGGCTCCGTGCGATTTCTGACGACAGGCATCGCCATGGAGATGAGCTACTCCTCCGGCCTGCACCGGCAGGCGCTGTTCGCCATTGGGCTGGTCCTGTTCGTCTTTATCATGATTGTCAACATCAGCTTCACCTATATCTCCAGGAAGGGGGTGCAGTTGGATGCCCGCTAATTCGCTTTACTGCAAGCACCGCCGCCCCAAGGATACGGTGCTGAAAATGCTGATTAACCTTGCAGCGGGTGTCACCGTCGTAGTGTTGGCCGGCATCATCGGCTATATCCTCCTCAACG
>DBFXIC010000512.1:0-4944 GCA_048455095.1 Anaeromassilibacillus sp. | reverse complement strand
ATGTGGTACAGCGTGGCGCGGAGGCAGTCTATTCCGAAGAGGGACAAAAAGAGGTCCGTGCCAACATTGCCTATTATCTCAACAATGCCAGAATTATCCGCGAAGGCCTGCAGAAGGCGGGCTTTACCGTCTATGGCGGCGAAAACTCCCCCTATGTCTGGCTCAAGACGCCGCAGGGCGTCACCTCTTGGGAGTTCTTTGATCAGTTGCTGGAAAAGTGCGGCGTGGTCGGCACGCCGGGCTCCGGCTTTGGCGCAGGCGGGGAAGGCTTCTTCCGCCTGACCTCCTTTAATACAAAAGAAAATACGGAAAAGGCGCTTGCAAAGATTGTGGCGGCTTTCGCCGGCTAAATCGTTGTCTCCAGTCAATAGCCCCGCCTTTTTCAAGTCGGGGCCGTTGTACTGTAAAAATACAAAAGCAGGGAATTGGGAATTTTATTTTTTAGAAACGGTTGGTGATTGAATGAAAGCACTCCTTATGCTCGAAAATGGGATGACATTTGAGGGTACGGGCTTCGGCTACGAACACGACGTGCTGTGCGAGGTCGTGTTCAACTCTGCCATGGGCGGCTACACCGAACTGCTCACAGACCCGTCCTACGCGGGGCAGGGCGTCGTCATGACTTACCCGCTCATCGGCAATTACGGCATCTGTTACGACGACGCAGAATCCACAAAGCCGTGGCTGGGCGCGCTCATTGTGCGTTCCGTCTCCGGCATCGCGAGCAATTTCCGCAGCGATGTGGATCTGGACACGTACCTCAAGCAGAACAAGGTTCCCGGTATGTGCGGACTGGATACCCGCGCGCTCACCCGCGTCCTGCGCGAGAGCGGCACCATGCGTGGTATGATCTCCTACGGCGATAAAATCGATCCGGCCGCAATGAAGCAGCAGATCGAATCGTTTGAGCTGAAATCCCATGTGCCGGAGGTCAGCGACCGTGAGGGCAAGCTTTACGGCGACGGCCCGATCCGTGTGGCGCTGGCGGACTACGGCGTAAAGCACAATATCATCCGCAGCCTAGTCAAGCGCGGCTGCACCGTGAAGTGCTTCCCGTACGACGCCACTATGGAGGATATTTTGGCGTTCTCCCCGGACGGCATTATGCTGAGTAATGGCCCCGGCGACCCGCAGGCGTGCACGAAGTCCATTCAGGAACTCAAGCGCCTCTACGACCACGGCACGCCGATTTTCGGCATCTGCCTCGGCCATCAGCTCATGGCGCTGGCACAGGGCTTTGATACATACAAATTGAAATACGGGCACAGAGGTATCAACCACCCGGTCAAGGATCTCTCGACCAATCGCGCGTACATCACTTCGCAAAACCATGGCTTTGTCGTCAATGCCGACACGGTGAACCCCTCCATTGCGGATGTTAGCTTTGTCAGCGTAAACGACGGCAGTGTTGAAGGCCTGACCTACAAAAACGGCAGGGTGTTTACGGTACAGTTCCATCCGGAAGCTTCCTCCGGTCCGTTGGACACCGGATTCCTGTTTGACAAATTCATTGACCTGATGGGAGGGAGCCGTATATGAGCAAGAGAGAAGATATCAAAAAGGTTGTTATCATCGGTTCCGGCCCGATCATCATCGGCCAGGCCGCAGAGTTCGACTATGCTGGTACGCAGGCCTGCCGCGCCATCCGTGAGGAGGGCGTCGAGGTCGTCCTGATCAACTCCAACCCGGCGACGATCATGACGGACAAGCAGATTGCCGACAAGGTTTACATCGAACCGCTGACCGTGGAGACCATCAAGAAGGTCATCATCAAGGAGAAGCCGGACAGCGTCCTGCCGACCCTGGGCGGCCAGAACGCGCTGAACCTCGCCGTGGAGCTGGAGGAATCCGGCTTCCTCAAGGAGCACAACGTCACCATGATCGGCACCAGCGCCGACACCATCCGCATGGCGGAGGATCGTGAACTGTTTAAAGAGGCGATGGAGCGCATCCATCAGCCCTGCGCGGAGAGCGAGATCGCGGAGGACCTGGACCGCGCCCTGCAGGTCGCGGAGCGCATTGGCTACCCGGTGGTGGTGCGCCCGGCGTACACCCTCGGCGGCAGCGGCGGCGGCATTGCCTACGACCGCGAGCAGTTAATCTCCATCGCCTCCCTCGGCCTGCACCGCAGCCGTGTGCACCAGGTGCTCATCGAGCGCTGCATCTCCGGATGGAAAGAGATCGAGTATGAGGTGATGCGCGATAAAAACGGTAACTGCATCACCGTCTGTAACATGGAGAACTTTGACCCGGTCGGCGTACATACCGGCGATTCCATTGTGGTTGCGCCCTGCCAGACGCTGGGCGACAAGGAGTGCCAGATGCTGCGCAGTGCCGCGCTGGACATCATTACCGAACTGGGCGTCGAGGGCGGATGTAACGTGCAGTTCGCGCTGAATCCCAACAGCTTTGAATACTGCGTCATCGAGGTCAACCCGCGCGTGAGCCGTTCCTCCGCACTGGCCTCTAAGGCGACTGGATACCCGATCGCAAAGGTTGCTTCCAAGATCGCATTGGGCTACACGCTCGACGAGATCCCGAATGCAATCACCAAAAAGACATTCGCTTGCTTCGAACCGACGTTGGATTATTGCGTTGTGAAGATTCCGAAGTGGCCGTTCGATAAATTCCAGAACGCCAAGCGCCTGCTGGGCACCCAGATGAAGGCGACCGGCGAGGTTATGGGCATCGCCCCGACCTTTGAAGGCGCGCTGATGAAATCCGTGCGCTGCCTCGAAGTGAATATGATGAGCCTGATCGACAAAAACCTCAAGGGTCTGCGGGACGATGAAATCGCAGAGCGCCTGCATGTGGTGGACGATCGCAGGCTGTTCGTCCTGGCGGAGGCGCTGCGCCGCGGCTTTACCGCGCAGGAAATCCACGACATCACCAAGATCGATCTGTGGTTCCTGGACAAGCTCGTATCCATCGTCAATGTGGAGAAATCGCTTGCCACGGAGGAACTCGACCGCGCTCTGCTCTATAAGGCGAAGGACTTCGGCTTCCTGGATGAGACGATCTCCGAGCTGAGCGGCAAGAGCGTCGAAGACATCCGCGCGCTCGAAGACCAGTGGAACATCAAGCCGGTCTACAAGATGGTTGACACCTGTGCCGCGGAATTCGATGCGGCGACGCCGTACTACTATTCCAGCTACGGCACGGAGAACGAGTCTGTCTCCCAGAAGGAACGCAAGAAGGTGCTCGTCATCGGCTCCGGCCCGATCCGCATCGGCCAGGGTATCGAGTTTGACTTCTGCTCTGTGCACAGCGTCTGGGCGCTGCGCGACCTGGGGTATGAGACGATCATCATGAACAACAACCCGGAGACCGTCAGTACGGACTTTGATATCGCGGACAAGCTCTACTTTGAGCCGCTGACCCCCGAGGACGTGCTCCATGTGGTGGAATTGGAGAAGCCGGACGGCGCGGTGGTACAGTTCGGCGGGCAGACTGCTATCAAACTGGCCGGTGCGATTGAGAAGATGGGCGTGCCGATCCTTGGCACCTCCTTCGACAGCATCGACGCCGCCGAGGACCGCGAGCGCTTTGACGCAATCCTGAACGAGTGTGAGATTCCGCGCGCCGCTGGCCGCACCGTGTTCACCTGTGCGGAGGCGCTGGCCGCCGCGAATGAGTTGGGCTATCCGGTTCTGGTGCGCCCGTCCTACGTGCTGGGCGGCCAGGGCATGCATATCGCCTACAGCGATGAGGATGTAATCGCGGACATCGGCTACATCAACCAGGTTGCGCAGGAGCATCCGATCCTGGTCGATAAATATATCATGGGAACGGAGGTCGAGGTCGACGCGGTATGCGACGGCGTGGATTCCGTCATCCCGGGCATCATGCAGCACGTGGAGCGCGCCGGCGTCCACTCCGGCGACAGCATCTCCGTCTATCCGGCCATCGGCGTGAGCAAGGAGATGCAGGAAACCATCGTAAAATATACCCGCCGCCTGGCCTTGGCGCTCAAGGTCAAGGGCCTTTTGAATATCCAGTTCATCGTCAAGGACAACGAGGTCTATGTCATTGAGGCCAACCCGCGTTCGTCCCGTACGGTGCCGTACATCAGCAAGGTGACGGATATCCCGATCGTACCGCTGGCCGTGGGCACCTTCTTCGGCAAGACTTTGCCGGAGATGGGCTATGAGTATGGCCTGCAGCCCGAAAAGGAGCTCATCGCCATCAAGATGCCGGTCTTCTCGTTTGAGAAGCTCTACGGCGCGGACGTCAATCTCGGCCCGGAGATGAAGTCCACCGGCGAGGTGCTGGGCGTAGCCCGCACGTTCGACGAGGCTATGATTAAGGCGTTTTACGGCGCGGGAACCCACATGATTAAGAAGGGCCGCGTCATCATCACGGTGAAGAACAGCGACAAGCAGGAGGTACTGCCAATCGCGCAGGGCCTCTACGAGCTGGGCTGGACCATCTACGCCACGGCGGGTACCTCCTCGTTCTTGAACGACAACGGCATCCCCACCATCCGCACCAACAAGATCGGTGCGGAAAAGCCGGACATCCTGGATGTGATCCTCTCCGGCAAGATCGATCTGGTCATCAACACCCCCTCCAAGGGTGTGGCACACAACCGCGACGGCTATCTGATCCGCCGCAACGCGGTTGAGGCGGGCATCCCATGCCTGACCTCTCTGGACACTGCCAACGCATTTTTGACCTGCGCACAGCATGTGGATACCACGCAGCTGTCCGTTATCGATATCACCAAGGTTTCCAGCTTCCTGAATTTCATCTGATCCGGTCTGCGCCGGGGGTTCACGCCCCCGGCAATGCCGTTTTCCATCCTTTCCAAAATGAACATATAGGAGGATTTTCATCATGAACAAGTGTGAACAGCTCTACGAGGGAAAAGCCAAAAAGGTTTTTGCGACGGATGACCCGAACCTCTGCATCGTCGACTATAAGGACGACGCAACCGCGTTTAAC
>DBFXIC010000511.1:0-5753 GCA_048455095.1 Anaeromassilibacillus sp. | reverse complement strand
CTAGAATCAAGTCCAAGGTAGCTATAATAAAATCATATATAATTTTAACAATTTATATTGACAATAAATTGAAATTGTATCATAATATTATATGAGTTCAACCGATGAAATCCTATGATGGAATTCAAAAAATCATCTAGATACATATTTAAATTGATGAAACCTATTAACTATGGAGCAATTTCCATAAAGATATCAATTGGGAGAGAGGAGGTACCAGGTCCTAATTTCATTGGGTTGTTTGGAAGAATTTTTAAAATGAACGGGGGTTTGAAAATGAGTTTGAAAAGAAAAGGCGCCAGCAAGAAAGTCCTTGCAACCATGTTGGCGATCTCTATGGTAGCGGGTGCGGCGCCTTTAGCGCCGGTGGCGAGTGCGAAGGCGTCCCCAGGAAATCCCGAATTGGCTCGCTTTGCGGCTACTGAGGGAATGGTTCTGCTGCAGAACAACAACGACGGCCTGCCGATTCCAGAAGGCGGAACGGTGGCGCTCTTTGGCCAGGGACAGATCGACTACATCAAGGGCGGCACGGGCTCCGGCGACGTAAGTGTGGAGTACGTGGTCAATATTCTGCAGGGCATGCAGAATAAGGAAAAAGAGGGCAAGATCAAGCTGAACAAGACGCTTGTGGATGCGTATACCGCCAATAAGGCCCTGACGCTCACCACCGATATGGTCAATACGGCGGCTGCGGAGTCCGATACGGCAGTCGTGGTTATCAGCCGTATTTCCGGCGAGGGCGGCGACAGAAGCAGTGGCAAGGGCGACTATCTCTTGAGCGATCAGGAAGAGGAGATGCTGGATCTGGTCTGTGCAGCCGGGTTCGATCATGTTGCGGTCGTTTTGAACGTCGGCGGCATCATCGATACCAAGTGGATTGCGGAGCATCCGGAGATTGATTCGGTTCTCAACTCTTGGCAGTCCGGTATGGAGGGCGGCAACGCAGTGGCGGACGTGCTTTGCGGCGACGCGAACCCCTCCGGCAAGCTGACGGACACCTGGGCGAAAAATTATAATGACTATCCGTCTTCCAATAATTTCAGTACATCGGCGTATGTCAACTATGAAGAGGACGTCTTTGTTGGCTATCGTTATTTTGAAACATTTGATCCGGAGTATAAGAAGGTCAACTATCCGTTCGGCTACGGCCTCTCCTATACCAGCTTTGATATTTCGGACGTAAGTGTCACATCTGATGAGGAAAACATCCATGTGACGGCCACCGTCACCAATACCGGTGCAAGATCCGGCAAAGAAGTGGTGCAGGTCTATTTTAGTGCACCGCAAATGGGAACAGGCAGCGCGGTGCTGGGCAAACCCGCCAAAGAGCTGGCCGCCTATGCAAAGACAGATGTGCTGGATTCCGGCGCTTCCCAGACATTGGAGATGTCCTTCCCGATCGAAGATATGTCCAGCTATGACGATACGGGCGTGACCGGACATAAATCCGCTTATGTGATGGAAGCGGGCGACTATAATATCTATGTTGGCAATTCCATCAAGGACGCGGGAGAAAAGGGTGTGCGCGGTACGTACACTGTGGCAGACTTGCGGGTGACGGAGCAGCTCAGCGAGCAGGCCGCGCCAAACCGCTTGGAAAAGCGCCTCTTGGCGGACGGCAGCTACGAGGATATGCATAGCCAGATTGTCAAGGCGGTTTCCGCAACCGAAGCGACGAAGGTAGAGGCGGAGGATTACGACAGCTCGCATGCGTCCGTGCGCGTGGAATCGTTCCCAGGGGGAAAGTGCGTTGCCTATATGGACAGCGCGAGCGACCATCGGTGGGTTGAATACAGGCTAAATGTGGAGCAGGCCGGCACCTACGCCGTGCAGCTCAATATGGCCAACGGCTATGCCGATATCCATGATATGGCCACCGTAACGGTGGACGGCCGCGACCAGAACGTTATGGTAGACCTTCCCCAGACCGGCGACGGAAATGGAAAGACCGAGTGGTATAATTTTATTGATGTGGAGCCGTTCGAGGTCAAGCTGCCGAAGGGCCTCTGCACGCTTAGAATTACCGGCAAGCTTGCCAAGGCTTCTTCCTTTGGCAACTTTGACTATATGACGTTCAATATGGTCAAGCCGGAAGAGGGCTTTAAGATTGCCGCCGAGGGAACCTCCCGCGTAGAGGCAGAGCGGTTCTTTGGCGCTGCGGGTAATGTCCGGATTGAAGAGTGTGTCCCGAATCACCCGCTGGGTTATGTGCCGCAGCCGGGCGATGAGAAGATCCAGACTCTTGCGTACATGAACTACGCGGACAACTGGGTAACGTACTATCTAAACGTGGAAGAAGCCGGCGACTACGACATCAATTTCAGTATGTCCAATGGACGCGATGAAATTGAAGATATGATGCGCATCTATGTGGACGGCAAGATACAGCCCAACGTGTACTTCAATCTTCCGCCGACCGGCGACGGTGTCAACAAGAGCGAATGGTACAATTTTGATACCTTTGGCCCCGTCCGTGTGACGCTTCCGCAGGGGCTGTGCCAGTTGAAACTGGTTTCCAACGGCCTGTTTGGCAATGTCGACTACATGGACTTCTCCAAAGCAAAGGATTCCCCGGCGGATGAAGCGCTCGAAAAAGTTTCGAATGAGGCTTCTGTAGCCCGCAGCAGCGTGAAGTCCAACAAACGCGCCGCTTCCACCGCAAAGGCGACCGCGGACGACACAGATAAGATCATGTTGATTGATGTCTACAACGGCGACGCGACGATGGAGGACTTCCTCGCACAGCTTTCCGACGACGATCTGGCATATCTGTCCCAGGGTCACAGCGGTATTGCAACCGGTATCATCGGCGGACTGGACGAGTACGGAATTCCGGCCGCACAGACTACCGACGGACCTGCAGGCGTGCGTTCCGGCACAGCAACCGCATGGCCGTGCTCTACGAACCTGGCTAGTGCTTGGGATCCCAGCCTCGCAGAGAAGGTCGGCGAGGGCGTTGCGACAGAAGCTTTGGAAAAGAAGTTGGACATCTGGCTAGCTCCTGGCATGAACATTCACCGCAATCCGCTGTGCGGCCGTAACTTCGAATATTACTCCGAAGATCCGCTGCTCACCGGCAAGACGGCGGCTGCCATTACTAAGGGCGTGCAAAACAAGGGCATTTCCATCACTCTGAAACACTTTGTAGCAAACAACAAGGAAGGCAACCGCAACGGCAGCGATAGCAGAATGTCTGAGCGCGCGCTGCGTGAGATCTATTTGAAGGGCTTTGAAATCGCGGTGAAGGAAGCAGATCCGTGGAGCATTATGTCCTCCTACAACTATGTAAACGGAACAGAAGTTTCTGAAAACTACGACATTCTGACCAACATCCTCCGCGGCGAGTGGGGATACAAGGGCATGGTCATGACCGACTGGGGCAACGACAGCGCAAACTGGAAAGAAGCCAAGGCGGGCAACGACGTCAAGATGCCTTCCGGTAGCTCGGACAGCATCCTAACCGCTCTGGAAAACGGTGATTTGACCCGTGCGGAATTGGAGCGCAATATCGCCCGCACACTCGAAATGATCATGAAGACCCCGGTTATGGACCGTGAGATCGTCAACCCGCCGAAGCCGACCTATGAGCCGATCAGCGCAACAGAAGAAACCAAGATCAAGGCAGCTGATTGGTTTAAGGCTTCCGGCATCGGTGAAGAGGCCTGCGAGGATGAGGACGGCGGCAGCAACCCGACCCATACCGACAAGGGCAACTGGATGAAGTATTACTTCGACATTGAAGCAGCTGGAACTTATGAGTTTATCCCGAGAGTCGCGGTCAACACGGACGGCGGTTTCGATCTCCGTTTGGACGGTAAGAGCATCGGCGGCGTTGAAGGGATGAAACCCACTGGCGGCTGGCAGAATTGGACCACGCTCGACCCGATCAAGGTGAAGCTCCCGGCCGGCCAGCATGAATTGCAGTTCTACTGCACAGTTACCGGCTTTAATATCAACTGGTTCAAGTTTGTTCCCAAGGCGATCGACGACGTCGACGTTAGGGTGAACTTCCACGGCAGAGACGTCGACCTCACCGTCAACGGCGAGGCGCAGACCGGTTTTGTAGACAACATCGGCATCTATTCCACGAAGGCGCAGGCAGGCGATACCATCGCTTTGAGCTTTGCTCCGGACGTGGACGGCAAGGAATTCCGCGAGATCAAGATCAACGACGAGGTGGTCGCATTTAACGACACCAAGAAGTTTGATATGAACTATGAGGTACAGTATCAGAACAACACCCTGAACTTTGCGTTTGATCTGGTCAGCAAGGCGACGCTGAACACCGTTATCGACATTGCCGAGGGTTGCAAGGATACCGATGAGTATGCGGAGCTTGTCCCAGTGGTCAAGGACAGATTTGACGCGGCGCTTAAAGCTGCCGTCGATGTAAGAGACGACAAAGCCGCTACGCAGGATCAGATTGACAAGGCGTGGATTGCGCTGATGGATCAGATCCATATGCTCAGCTATGCAAAGGGCGATACCGCATACCTGAAGTATCTGGTTTTCGTTGCCGAAAGTATCGATACGGATGAATTCACAGCGGATAGTGTCGCTGCGATGGAAGCGGCCCTGCAGGTGGCAAAAGAGCTGATCGAAGACGACCCGAACGTTCTGAAAGACGATGTGACGGCCGCTGAGAAAAACCTGAAGGATGCCATTGAGGCAATGACGAATTCCCGCAAGCCGGACAGAAGCATGCTGAACACCGTAATTCAGAAGGCAGAAGAGGTCCTCATGGATATCGAAGCTGGCAAGTATCTGCCGGTTGGGCAGGAGACGTTTAAGGCAGCTTTAAAGGATGCAAAAGCTGTTTATGAAAATGAGGATGCGACTGGTTCTGAAATCGAAAAAGCAGTCAACAGCTTGAACAACGCAATGGAAGATCTGCGTCTGGTTCCGGATAAGAGCGCACTGGAAAGCCGTTTGAAGGATCTGGAAGCGATGGACCTCAGCAAGTACACGAAGTCCAGCCGTGAAGCGCTTAAGAGAACCATGGCTGCTGCATATGCTGTCTTGAAGAACCCGGATGCAACCCAGGACGAAGTTGACGCGATGGACGAAGCTCTGGAAAGAGATACCAAGGCGCTTGAAACGCCGTCCAGCGGCGGCGGTTCCAGCCATAGCGGCGGTTCTTCCAACAAGGGCTCCGGCGGCAAGACAAGTGGAGAAGGCACGGCAGTTGCGGCGGCGACTCCGGCAGTGATCACCGGCGCGGCGACCGTGGCGAAGACTGCTTCCGTGATCTCCGATACGACGGTCAACTTTACGATGAAGAAGGGCAGCGCATACTGCTTCAAGATGACAGTCGTCAACGGCAGCACGGTAATGCCGAGTTTCACAGTTGGCAACGGCAGCGTGTTGAAGACGCAGTTCGTAGTCCAGAAGGGGAACGAGTATTACTTCCGCGTGTACGCGGTTGGCGCACCGGGCAGCAGCACGGGCGTCTACACCACGATGCCGGGTGAAGCTGCGCAGCAGCACTGTGTGGTAACAATTGATTGATTGTTTTCACTGAGAATCACTGAAAATGCCTATGATGTACCGCATCCGCAACAGGATACCGGTGTCATTGGATAAGCTTTCCGTAAAATATCATAGCAAAATTATGCAAGAGCAGGAATTCCCGGCCAGCCGGCTGGGGATTCCTGCTCTCTTTTTCGGTATAACGCTCCTGGATAGCGATTCGTCCCTAAGGAAAATTTTACTGAGAACAAAAGAAAACTACCAAAAATTACCACATGATAAAG
>DBFXIC010000510.1:0-3715 GCA_048455095.1 Anaeromassilibacillus sp. | reverse complement strand
GGTCTGCCGGGTAAAAAAGTCCGTTTCAGTGCCCTCTCCCGCCAGGCGGCTGGCATAGATGCCAATCTTGCCGCTGAGCCGGTCGGAAGGCTTCAGATCGTTTTCTGTGCGCAAGGTTTTCAGATACTCCAAAACCTGGCTTGAAGAAAGCGTTACCCGTCCATTGGCAGGAACGGTCAAGCCCGCCTTCTTCGCCTGCTCTTGCAGCACCTCTTCCGGAAGCGCTATGCCGATTTCCGAAAGCAGGCGCAGTGCCTTGGCAAGGATTTCCTCAGCCCGTGCCGGTTCAATCAAAGAGCCTCTGCGTATTTTCATCGTCCATCACCTACAGCTTGCGCCAGGCATCCCGATCCATACATGCCATCAGCTTCGGATGCGCCTGCAACAGGGATGCCGGAACCGCGCCCGATGCCTGTTCCATCAGCGCCTTGCGGAGGATAGGCGCCTTATGCTCACCTGTCGCCATAAGGATCATTTCTTCCGATTGCATCAGACGTGGCATTCCGATCGTCATGCCATAAGCGGGGCACTCGGCTCCACCAAAATACTTTCGGCCCACCGATGCCGTTACTCCATCCAGCTTGACTATCTGGCAAGGTGCATCCGTGGGTGCGCCAGGCTCGTTAAATCCCACATGGCCATTCATGCCTATGCCCAACAACGCAAGCCCGATACCGCCGCAGTCCCTGATCCATGCATCTATCCGTTCACATTCCCGGTCCGGGTTTTCGGCTTTTCCGTTCCACAGGAGCATGTGGTCCTGCGCAATGCCGGCAGACTCATAAAAGCTGTCGCGCATCACCTGACAGCAGGAACCCTTTGTTTCATAACCAATTCCCGCCCATTCGTCAAGTCCCACATAGCGCACAGAAGAAAGGTCCACCTCACCCCTTCTCTGTTTCTCAACAAGTTTCCCCAGCATTTGAAGCGGTGTGTCACCCGCCGCAAAACACATCAGTGCGCCGGGATGGTTGCGGATATAGCTGGCAATATGCTCCGCCACAGCCTCGGCCAGTGCCGTTGGGTTATCTTCAATCCAGATTTTCATCCGTATTACTCCCTTCATTCCTTATGACCGAGGATGCGCAGCGCCTTCATGGGATCGTTGGTCATCAGCACATCCACGCCCATAGCCTGCATACGCAACATTTCTGCCGGATCATCCACCGTCCAGACATTGATTGCCAGTCCCGCTGCCTTCGCGTCCCTGACCGTTTCTTCCGACAGCATGGTATAGTCCGGGTTGAGAGCGTTCACGCCGCAAGCAGCCGCATAATCCGCCACATTGTAAAAGTCACAGCTATACAAAAGTCCCGTGGGGGTTTCAGATGAAATCCGTTTTGCACGCACCATGGAAAGATGCCGGAAAGAGGAAAGCAGCACCTTATCCGGTTGATAGTAGCGACGAATTTCCTCAATGACCCGCCTTTCCAGTTCGGGGTAATCCAGCACATAGTTCTTCAGTTCCAGATTCAGTTCGATCCCGCTTTCCCGGCCCAGATTCAGCAAATCGCGCAGCAGTGGAATGCGTTGACCGGCAAACCGCGCATCCTTTCTGCATCCGGCATCTGCGCGCAGCAGCTCATCGTACGTCAGGTCCTGTATCCACCCTTTGCGGTCCGTGGTGCCGTCGATGGTTTCATCATGGCACAGCACCAGCTGGACATCGCGGCTGAGATGCACATCCGTCTCAATGCCGTCAACCCCCATCTCCACGGCCTTTTCAAAAGCCAGCATCGTATTTTCCGGGTACTGGGCGCTCGCGCCCCTATGGGCATATACCTTCATGCTTCTTCCCCCTATTGTTTGACGGCTCCAACCACCAGTCCCGTGATCAGACGCCGCTGAAAAATCAGATACATGACAATCACCGGGGCCGCAATGATCATGGCGGCCGCAGCTGTAAGCGCAACATCCATGGAATACTTGGTGCGGAACGCATTGAGCCCCAGCGGAACCGTGCGCAGCTTATCGTTGGATATCATAATGGTAGGCAGCATAAAATTGTTCCAGCTGGAAATCAGGTTGAAAATGATAATAGAGATTACAGCCGGTTTGATCATTGGCGTTACGATGGAAAACAGGGTGCGGTATTCTCCTGCGCCATCGATGCGTGCGGATTCCACCAATGAGATGGGAAGCTCGCGCATAAAGCTTTTGATCAGGAACACGGAAAACGCCAGCCACAGGGCAATTTGCGGCAGGATGACGGTTGCATGCGTGTTCATAATGCCCCAGTTTTTCACGTTGTAAAACAGGGGGATCATGATGAGTTCAAACGGAATCAGAAGGCCGAAGATGATGAGGGAGTTGATCAGCTTCTTTCCGTGCAATTTAAGATAACACAGGCTGTAGGAAATCAGCACGGAAAAAAGCACAATGCCGCCTACTGTAAGCGCAGCAATCAGCAGGCTGTTAACAAAATAGGATGAAAACCGCGCGGCACCCCATGCCTCAATATAGTTATCAAAGCGCAGCGCCTGAGGGGCTGCCAGCGG
This sequence comes from Anaeromassilibacillus sp., assembly GCA_048455095.1. Classification (GTDB taxonomy): domain Bacteria; phylum Bacillota; class Clostridia; order Oscillospirales; family Acutalibacteraceae; genus Anaeromassilibacillus. The sequence continues at coordinate 1,217 of DBFXIC010000510.1, read as the reverse complement.
TCCATTCCGGACCAGTTCCTGATTGGTTTTGAGCGAAGTCACCACTACCCACAGAACCGGCAGCAGCGAGTAGACAGAGAAAAGAGCGACCCACACATAGTCGGACAGACGCGCGTTTTCCGACAGTCCATGCTTCTTCATTTTTCCTCCACCCTTTCTGTGATGTGATTATATATAATGGAGATGGTAAACAAAAGCACGGCCAGCGTAATTGAAATACTTGCCGAAAAGCCCACGCGGTTGCTCTGGATTCCCTCGCTGTAGGCGTAATAGGATAGAATATAGGAATTGTAGCCCGGTCCGCCGCGCGTGGTGATGTAGACCACATCCAGCACTTTGAAAGAGCTGATGATCTGAAGGAGTATGGCCGACAGCATGGTGGAACGAATGCTGGGCAGCGTAATGGAAAAGAACTGTCTGCGGCGGCTGCAGCCATCTATACGGGCCGCTTCATAAAGCGCGGGGTCCACGCCCTGCATAGCAGCGCAGAACACCACGGTATCAAACCCGTAGGCAAGCCATATGTAGATGCCCAGCAGCGACCACATTACCAGCGCTGGATCACCCAACCATGAGGACTTCAGCATTCCCAGCCCTATCGCCTCCAACACGGCATTGATCGGGCCGTTGGTAGGCTCGTAAAGCCAGGTCCAGATCAGACAGGTTACCGTGACAGAGAGAATCTGAGGCATGAAGAATACAAGCTGCCATACATTCGAGCCACGCAGGCTGTGCCTGACAAGAATATTAGCCTGGAACACGCCGATAACAATGGGCAGCACAGTGCCCAGCACCATCCAGAACAGGTTGTTTTTCAGGGCGATATAGAACATGCTGTCCTTTCCGGTCAGCAGCTCGATATAATTGGCCAGTCCCACCGGCGAGGAATCCATCATTCCATTCCAATCGGTAAAGCTGATCAGGATTGTCTGAATAAAGGGGACCAGCACAAAACCGATAAAAATGCCCATTCCCGGCAGAATCATGGAATATGCGATCAGGTCGCTTCGCAACCCGCCTGCTTTGCTTTGCTGCTTCACGCCGCTTCACCTCTCCGTGCGGCAGGTTCCCGGAATCCCGGGAACCTGCCGGTCATAGACACAATTACTCCTGATTGGCCGCCTGCTCGTATTTGGCGCTCATCTGCTCCCATGCCTGCTCAGGCGTCAGTTCGCCAAGCATTACCTGCTGGGACGTCTTGGTCAGAACATCAAACA
>DBFXIC010000509.1:0-7728 GCA_048455095.1 Anaeromassilibacillus sp. | reverse complement strand
GTAGCACTGCTGCACCTCGTCCGGGTTTGCCTTGGCCCAGGCATTGTCCTTTCGGGTCGTGTAATAGGTGGAATACACCTTCGCGTCCACGCTTTTCAGCGCCTCGGGGTAATCCGTTCCGTCACAGTCCCGGATGGCGTCTGCGCCCCAGCGCTCCAGGATCTCCAGCGTCTCGGGCACCACATCCACGTCTGTTGGGATCGTCACGCGCCCTTTGCGTTTTGTTTCACTCATTGCTTTTCTCCTTATTTTCACCACACCCGAAAGGGCCGTATCTCCGGCGGCGTTTCGCCCGCTTGCTCCATCTTTTGACAAAGCACCTGTGCCAGCTGTGCGCGTGTTTGGGCCCACGCAGGGTCCGCCGCCAAATTGTTTTGCTGGTATGGGTCTTCCTTCAGCACATAAAAGAACTCTTCGTAGTATACATCGCTTGCAAACACGCGGTATCCATCGCCTGGAGCGCGCACGGCATAGGTATATTCCGGCGTACGGATGGCGCGTCCCACACGGCTTTCGCTGATCTGCAAAAAGGCGGTTTCGTCCCAATCCGGAGTCTGTTCGTCTGTCAGCACACGCAGGTCCCGCCCGCGAAAGCCCTCCCGCCGTTCAATGCCCGCGCACGCCAGCAACGTGGCAGGCACGTCCAACAGGCTCACCACGTTTTCCACAACGTTGCCTCCCTTGAAGCCGGGCCCCGTTATGATCAGCGGGATATGGATCGACGCGTCATGACACGTGCGTTTATACTCCGCCTCACGCCCCCGCGTCAGAAAATGGCTGCCGTGATCCGCCGTGTAGACAAGGATAGTGTTTTCCCACATTCCCTGCTCTGTGAGCGGATCAACCAAACGTCCAAGGTTGTAATCCAAGCTGTGACAGCACCCCAGATAATCGGGATAATTTTCCCGCCAATTGCTGACGTCCGTGCCCTGTGCACAGGCTCTTGAGCAGGCCGCCAGATCCCCCGGAGACTGAAAATCCGCAAACTGCGCCCGCGAGCCGTCCGGCCCTTCATACCGCCGACGGTCATTCTGATGATGCGGCTCGATCTGGCTGATGAACAAAAAAAACGGCTCTGTCTGTTCCTTTCGGCCATGCAGAAAATCAATGGCGAAATTGTTGATGCAATCGGCCCGATAGCCCATAAATGGGACACGCTCGTTATCTGCGTTGTACACATAGCCGTTATAGCCGTGGCTGGTGAACTCCAGCACATCGGCGGCCATCCAGTAATCCCTGTATCCGCCCCTGCGCTCTTGGGGTATGGCGCTCGTTTCGTAATTTATACCCGCGGCATGATCGGTGGCAAGATGCCATTTCCCCACGTAGGCCGTAGCATAGCCCGCCTCGTTGAAGCTTTGCGCCAGCGTTTTCACGCTGCCGAACGGCAGCGCGCGGCCGTTGATCTCGCAGCCCACCTCGGTGGCGTAACGTCCCGTTTGCAAGCAGGCACGCGCAGGACCGCACACCGGCTGGCAGGTAAACGCATTTTCATACCGCGTCCCGTTCGCCGCCAGTGCGTCCAGATTCGGCGTTACCCGCAGCGGCTGCCCGTAACAGCCCAGCGTATCCCAGCGCTGCTGATCGGAAAAATAAAAAACAATATTCGGTCTGCTCATATTTGTCCCTCTCATTGCGGCCTTGGCCGCAGAATACGGACGACAACGCCGTCCGTCAAACAGAGCGCAGCTTATTGGTAGCCGTGATTATAAACGCCCAGCAGTGCCAGAACGCCGCCAAGACCCAACAGCTCCACAGCCAGGCCCGTCAAGCCCGTGGACAGGCCGCCCGAAGCGCCCAGATTGTGCCCGATGACGACCAGTGCAATACACACGGCCAAGGCAAGCAGCCCGGCAACGATCTTTACCTTCTTTTTTGTATATTCGTTCACAGCGATCCCTCCTTAGCCCTTTATGCCGCCGATGGTCATGCCCTGCGTCAGCTTTTTTTGCACGCACATATACAAAATCAGCGTCGGCACCATTACCATCACCATACCTGCGTACATCTGGCCGTACTCAGCCTTTGCGTTTTGCGCCTTCATCAAGTTCAGCAGGCCCACCGGCAGCGTGCGAGCGCCGTTCGGATCGGTAAGCACCGTCATTGAAATGATATACTCGTTCCAATAGGCCAGGAACTCAAATAGAATGACCGTGATGATGCTGGGCTTTGCCATAGGCAGAATGATTCGGACCATTGTGGTAAAATAGCCCGCACCGTCCACATAGGCCGCCTCCTCGTAATCCTTAGGAAGCGTAGACAAATAGCTGCTCAACAGATAAATCGTAAAGGGCAGCGTTGTCGCCGCCAACACCAGCGCGACGATGAACGGGTTGTTCAAAAAGACGCTGTGCCCAAACAGGCGCTTTACCAGCTTATCGCCGGAGACGAACATTAAAAAGATGGGAACGACAATATAGCTCACGTTGATAAACAGCCCCGCCATAAAGCAGGTGTTCAGCAGCTTACTGCCTTTAAATTTGTATCGGCTCAATACATAGGCGGCGGGCAGCGCCACTACCAGCAAAATGCACAGCGCCACGGCTGTGATCATGATAGAGGTAAAGAAATAATCGCCCATGCGCGCCTTTGTCCATGCGTCTGCAAAGTTTTGCAAGTACAACCCCTCGGGCAGCGCAAAGGGGTTGCCGTAAAATTCGGAGTTTTGCTTTACGGAGGCCATAAATACCCACGCCACCGGAACGACGATAACGGCTGTCAGCACGGCCATCAGCAGGTACACAAAAAACTTGCTAACGGCGTTGCTTTTTTCACCCGCCAGTTTTTGTCTGTGATTCATTCTCGCACTTCCCTTTCTTAAAATTCCAACGGCTCGCGTTTGGTAACCTTGTTAACAATGGCTGCCAGCGCAAAGGAGAATGTAAACACCACAACGCCCACAGCCATGCCGTAGCCATACGTGGAATTCGTATAAGCCTGTTTGTACATATAGCTCAGGAACACTTCGGAGGCTCCATCCGGGCCGCCGTTTGTCATTGCCTTTACAAACAAAAAGCTCATATTGATGTTGGAAATAATAAAGAACGTCAGTGTTGTGCGAATATTGGTCCAGATCAGCGGCAGCGTAATGGAGAAGAATTGCCTTGTCCGGGAGGCACCCTCCAAATTTGCACATTCATACAGACTTTCGGGAATGGCGGACATGGATGCCATATACATAACCATATAGTAGCCGATCGCCTGCCACACCATGGCAATAACCAAACTGTAGATGACGGTTTTTTGGTCGCCCAACCAATAAATCGGGTCTGCATCGCCCCGGAACAGACTTAGAATATTGTTCAGCAGGCCGCGGTTTGAATCGTAAATGGCGCTGAAGATCGCGCTGATCACGACCACCGACAAAATATTCGGGACATAGAAAACAATGCGGAAGAAATTTTGGCCACGAAGCTTTTCCCTCGTAAGCAGGTACGCAAACAGCAGCGCAAGTGTGATCGTGATCAGCGTGACAACGACGATCAGCAAAATGCTGTTGCGGCAGGAACGAAAAAAGTTCTCGTCTTGAAACAGCGTAACAAAATTGTTCAAGCCGACAAAGGTTTTATTGGCGGAATATCCGCCCCACTTGAACAAAGACATGCGAAATACATTGAACGTGGGGATTACAAGGAAAATAAGCGCCAGAATGGTCGCCGGGGCTACGCAAGCTACAATAAATCGGCTGCGCGCTTTATTTTTTTGCATCGTGCCATCTCCATTCCATTTAAAAAGCGGCGAGCAAAAGGGCGTTTGCCTTCTGCTCACCGCTTGGTTTACCCAATTACCTACACGGCTGGCACAGCTGAAATGCCGCCTTGTTCAATTCGGTTCGCCTTGAGTTTTTAATTCAGGCCATTGTGAATGCTTACAGCGCAGCACGCAGCGCAGCGCAGGATTTTTGCACGGCGGCCTTCCAATCGTCTACCGTCTTGGTTCCGTTTACAACGCTGTCCATCGTGAAGCAAACGTCCTGCTTGATGTTGACACCTTCCACGGGGGCTGTGGTTGCAAAGGTACCAATGGCCGCCTTCGCTCCGTTGTCATACACGCTGTAGTAAACCTTGTTATCGTCGGAAAGCTTATCTGTCATGCCGGTGATGGGCTGAACGGCGGGCGTAGAACCGGCAGTCGCAAAGATCTGGGCGGCCTCGTCGCTGTACAGGTAGCTCATAAATACTTTGGCAAGATCCTTGTTCTCCGCGCCGGCCGGAATCCAGCACTGCTCGAAGAACGTGTAACTGTAGCGGTCGCCGCCCTCTTCCATCGCGGGCAGGGCCATGAAACCCCACTCAAAGCCGTCGGCGCGGGGAGCATCGGCCATCTCGCCGATAACCCAGTTGCCGTTGGGCATAAAGAGCGCTTCGTTATCCAGAATCATCTGCTGGTTTTTCTGGAAGTTGTCGCCGTTTGCATAGGACGGAGTAGCCGGGTTGGTGTTTTCGGCCAGCTTGCCCAGAACGTCGAACATCTGGTCCATCTCGGGGCTGCTCCACACTTTCTCGTCATACTGCAATGCCTTGTTGAAGAACTCCTGTCCCCCGACCTCGGCCATCATGGCGTAGGTAAAGGCGTCCAGATAACCCGCCACGGGATATGTGAACAGGGGGATGTCGGTTTCATCAGCCAGCGCGAAGAACTCATCCCAAGTGGTGGGCAGTTCCAGTTCGCCGCCGCCCTCGGTGAAGTTCGCCTTATTGTAAAACAGGCCACAGGGACCGTAGAACATGGGCATCAAGAACACGCGGTCGTCGCCGTAGGGGTTGGTCGTCAGGTTGCCGGTAAAGCCGGGGATAATCTTCTCGCCCACGGTTACATCTTCGCCTAAAACCGTCATGCCCAGCACGTCGGTGACTTCCTCAATTGCGTTCTCTTTCAACAGCGTCTCGGGCAGAGCCTTTTCGCGGCCCGCCGCCAGATGCACTACGTCGTAAAAATTGCCCGCTTTCATCTGGGGGTCGATAACATCCTCCAGGTTTTTGTCCATCGTGAGCTCCACGGTGGCGCCAGTTTTTGCTTCAAACGCCTTGACGATCTCTTCCCAGATCGCGGTACCGTAAGCTGTCTCGATCGCGGCAACCTTCAGCGTCTGGCCCGCATAATCTCCCTCAGCGCCCGCAGGAGCAGAAGCAGAACCGCTTGCAGGCCCGGAGCTTGCCGCCGGCGCCGAAGACGAGCCGGAGCCGCCGCAGCCGGCGAGCAGGGTGAGCGCCATGGTGAGCACCAGCATAATGCTAAGTAGCTTTTTCATAGTTTACCTCCTGAAAATCTTGTTCGCGTTTGTTTGCGCCGGGCCTTGCGCCCGGTGCATCCGTCCCCTTTAGTATATCTTTTCCCTTTTCGCATTCAACAATATTCTTGCTCCATTTTTTATTTATCTTGTCTTTTTATCATCTGCGATATTAATTTTGACTTACTTTTGTAATTTTTATGCACAGTATCCACAAAACAAGCTTTTTGTGTTTGTTCACCTTTCCAAATGTGTTCAATTGCAGATTATTTTTTCACAAACAGCGCTTTATGGCTTTCGCGCAAAATATTTGCGCCCGGTTCCCAAAAGTATTATAATGGTTAACGGCAGCAACTTTGCTTAAGCAAAAGCAATATTTATAAAATAATCTTGCGAAAATTTATACTTGGCCGTTTCTGCATGCGGCGCACGAAAGAAAGTTGGGAAAACCGTCATGAGCAACAAACGATACGAGGTAAACACCCCCGGCGTCAGCCCTGTGGACCGGGACGTCACCAAACTGCTGTACGTGAGCACCGCCAAATACGGGGGCGACTGGCACAGCCTGATGCATACCCATGCCTGCACCGAGCTTTTCTATGTGGTTGGCGGCATGGGGCAGTTCAAAGTGGCGGAAAAGCTGATTCCCGTCTCTCCGGACGACCTTGTCATCGTCAACCCCAATGTGGAGCACACGGAGGTAAGCCTGAACGCCAGCCCGCTGGAATATATCGTGCTGGGCGTGGAGGGCATGGAATTCGCCGCGGACGAAAACGGTGACAGGCGGTACAGCGCATTCAACTTCCACAGCGGACGCGAGGATATTCTGCCCTATCTGCGGGGCATGCTGCGGGAGATCGAGCAGAAATCCGCAGGTTACGAAGTCGTCTGCCAGGATCTTCTGGAGATTCTGGTCGTTAAGCTGATGCGCCACACGGATTTTTCCCTCACGGTCACGCCCGCCCAGCAGTCCAGCAAGGAATGCGCTGAGGCCCGGCGGTACATCGACAGCAATTTTAAAGAAAATATTTCTCTGGACCAGCTGGCTGAACTGACGCATGTGAACAAATACTATCTTGTCCACTCCTTCAGCAAAGAATACGGCGTGTCGCCCATCAATTATCTGATCGGACGGCGCATCGAGGAGAGCCGCTACCTGCTGGCGGACACCAATCACTCCCTGTCCCAGATCTCCCACATGCTGGGTTTTTCCTCCCCCAGTTACTTCTCCCAGAGTTTCCGTAAGCTGGAAGGCATTAGCCCTATGGAATACCGGAAGCGGCAGCGGGCCGCGCGGGAGGGACATCCGGAATAATAACAGTTGTACTTTTGTTCATTTATCTTTACACAATCGTCCGTATATGCTTTAATAGATTATAATGTAACAGTCTGACAGAAAGGCGGAATACTGGCATGGGCTACGAGGCCATACGGCTGCAGCGGCCGCTGGCGGTGGACGATATCGTCTCCGTGCATTATTTTGAATATTCCAGCAATTACTATTTTGAAGGAGAGCGCCACGATTTCTGGGAATTTTTGTATGTGGACAAGGGTGAGCTGGATGTGCGCGCCGGGGACGTGGTGCAGCATTTGAAGAAAGGGCAGATCATTTTCCATAAACCGGGCGAGTTCCACGCGCTCTCGGCCAACGGTGTGGTGGCGCCCAATCTTGTTGTGGTGGGTTTTGTCTGCCACGGCGAGGCCATGCGTTTTTTTGAAAACAGAGTATTGAGCGTGGGCGATTCCGGCCGCGCCCTGCTGGCGCGCATCGTGGAGGAGGGCGAGGCCGCATTCTCCACGCCGCTCAACGACCCGCAGACCATGCAGCTGGCCCGGCGGGAGGATGCGCCCTTCGGCGCCGAGCAGCTCATCGGAAGCAGCATCGAGCAGCTGCTCATCGGCTTCATCCGCCGCGGCGCGGACGAGGCCGCGGCCGCCGCAAAGCCCACCAGCCTCATCCGGGAACGCACACAGCAGGAATTCATCGACCGTGTGAGCAAATATCTGGAGGACAACATCGCAAAACGCCTGACGCTCTCGGATATCTGCCGGGACAATCTGGTGGGCCGCAGCTATCTGCAAAAGATCTTTCGGGAAAAGACGGGCGGCGGCGCAATGGAATACTTCGGCACGCTGAAGATCGACGCGGCCAAGCGCATGATCCGGGAGGGCACGCACAATTTCACCGAGATCGCCGCGCTGCTGGGCTATAACTCCATCCACTATTTCTCCCGCCATTTCAAAAAGGTTACGGGCATGACGCCCAGCGAATACGCCTCCAGCGTCAAAATTCTGGCCACCAAAAACCGTGTTGATACGTCCAGCTTTTTAGAGACTTCTAAAACTGCTAATTACTTTCCAGATGAGCCTTTTCAGCTTCCTTTCACCAACCACTTCGGAGTTCAGTTTCGAAACGCTTCCTGCGAATTAGCAATTTCTAGAGAGACTTATGCTGAAATAGATAATAAAAGTTCTTTCACTAAAGGAAAAATATATTC
>DBFXIC010000508.1:0-10781 GCA_048455095.1 Anaeromassilibacillus sp. | reverse complement strand
TAAGGCCGCGGCATTCGGTTTCGATTTCCAGCCCGAAGCCTTTAAGCGGCTTGCCGTCAGGACGGTTGAAATGTTGATCCAGCTTGATAAAGCGGTCACTGGTAAAGTACTTGTTGCTGGTGAATCCAAGGAAAGCGTAGTTGGTTTGGCTGGCGAATCCGCCTTCGTGATAGCCTTGTACACGGTTTAAGGTGGTAGTTTTGGGTGCCTTTGCGTCCTTTCTCATGGTGGGCCTCCTTTTTCGTTGCGGAGGCACTTCCATCTGTGGTACAATGGCGGTGCCTCCTTGGTTGTGGTGGACCGGGGATGCGCTGGCGTGATGCGGTGTGGTAGCTTGCATCACGCCTTTTATTGCACAATGGATTCACTGTGCAACCGTAGAATAGCACAATGTATTCACTGTGTCAAGGGCTTATTTATAAAAAGCCCAACTGTTTTTCCTACATTAGAGCGCGTAAAAATCGTGGGCTGAGCGCGATTGCGCGAGGGGGACCGGCGGGGTAATTACAGCCGGTCGTGTAACGCTTGGCGAGTTGGCCGGGAACTTTTACAGCCGGTCGTGTAACGCTTTGCGAATCGGCCGGAAACTTTTACAGCGGGAGGTGTAAGCATTGGCAAAGATTACGACGGGAAGCACTTTCAAGATCACCGCACAGATGGCGATGGCCGCCAGACTTATGGCGGAGGGCCACAGCCTGAAAGACATCGCTACGACGCTGTTTGACTGCGTGACGGATGACGGGCATCAGGCGACGGACGAAGCGAAGGTGCGCAGGGCAGTGAAGAAGCTGCGCAAGTGGCAGGAGAATGAGAACTTCAAAGACTGCTATCGCGCGATCATCCGGGAACTGGCCATGCCTGCCTACGGGAAGGCGTTCGCCACCGTTCAAAAGCAGATGGATGACTCCAATGCTTGGCTGGCAAACAAGGCAGCCAATGATGTGCTGAGCCGCTTCGGACCTGCAATCATGGGAGAAGAGGACAAGCAGATCGTGGTTCAGGTGCAGGGCATGCCGGAATTGGGCGAACCTTCGGACGATGACTGAACGGTGACATACTGGGTTCGTGAAAAGCCTGAGGACGCAACGTTTCGCGCTTGGTTTGGCACCAAAAAATATATGGCAGCGCCCCACAGAACCCACCCCGGGCACCAGGGGGTAGGGGGGCCTGGTGAGGTGCCGGGGGCCGGTTCTGAGCGTAGGACTCCAGCCGCGCGCCGCCCCGTAGAATAGACCTACCCTCTCCGGCTCCAGCCTACTGGCGGAGCATTGTTTCGATTTTCAAAAAGGCGTGTGATTGATTGATTACGATCAACTACGCCCCCACGCCCAAGCAAGCCGCTTTTCATGCTACAACCGCGGACGAGGTGCTGTACGGAGGCGCGGCGGGCGGCGGAAAGACAAAGGCGCTGGTCATGGACGCATTTTTCCGATGCCTCAAATCTCCCGGAACAACGGCAGCTATTTTTCGCCGAACCTTCCGTGAGCTGGAGGACACGGACATCAAGGAGGCAATGGCCAGCTACCCAAAGGCACTGGCGACCTACAATAGCAGCCGGCATGAGTTCGCGTTGGTGAACGGAAGCAAAATTCTGTTCCGGCATTGTGAGAGGGCGGCCGACCGGTTCACCTATTCCGGTTTGGAAGTACAGTTCATGTACTTTGATGAGCTGACCAGCTTTGAACAGATCGTGTATGACTTCCTCAAAACTCGAAAGCGCGCGAAAAAGGCCCTTGGAGTACGTCCAATCGTACGAAGCGCCTCCAACCCCGGCAATATAGGCCATAGCTGGGTGAAAAAGCTGTTTGTGGATGCAGGACCGTACATGAGCATCCAAGTGCAGGAGCTGTATTCCGAAACACTGCACAAAAGCAGGAAAATCCGAACGCAGTACATTCCCGCACTGGCAACGGAAAATCCGTTTATAACGGAGGATTACATCTTTGAGCTGGAGCAGAAGCCGGAAGCGCTTAGAAACGCTTTGCTCAACGGCGATTGGGACAGTTTCGAGGGACAGGTGTTCACCGAATTTGTGAACGACCCGAGCCACTACCACGACAGAATCCGCACCCATGTGATTGCGCCCTTCGAGATTCCGCTAAGCTGGCCCAGATATATGAGCTTCGACCACGGCTATTCCAAGCCGTTCAGCGTAGGCTGGTGGGCGGTCGATCCCGTGGGGCGGGTGTATCGATACAAGGAGTGGTACGGATGCCGGTCGTCACAGGCAAACGTCGGACTGGAACTTTCTCCGGCACAGATCGCGTTGGGCATCATCGAGCGGGAGCAGGACGAATATCAAAATAATTTGCCCATTGACCGGATTGCAGATCCAGCTATCTTTGACAAGAGCCGTGGTGACAGCGTTGCGGATCAGATGCGGCCAAACGGCGTCCATCAGGGCGTGTTTTTTCGAAAAGGAGATAATACCCGTCTGGCGGGAAAGATGCAGCTGCACGAGCGGCTGCGTTTTGATTCAGAAGGAAAACCGGGGATTTATGTGTTTACTACCTGCAGGGACTGGCTGAGAACGGTTCCAAACCTTCCCTATTCCCAGACCAAACCTGAGGACATTGACACGGATGCGGAGGATCACGCCTACGATGAAACACGCTATTTCCTGATGGCGCACCCCGTCACACCCAGGAAAAAGCAGCATGCAAAGCTGCGGTATGGTTTTGCCGACCCCTACAGGAGGGATGAGGATAATGGATGACAGACTGACCGAAGCGGCATTTTCGGAGCAGCCGCTGGAGAAAGAAGAGCGGGATCTGGTTACGGAGATATACACCCGCTTGGATGTGTTTGAACAGGAGAACCGCGCATTTCATGAGAAAGCCCAAATGGCGCGCGACATCCTGCGGCTTCAGGACCCGGAACAGGATTTTCCGGGGACCAGAGAAAAGACGCTCCAGTTGCCGACTTTGAAAAGCACTTTCAACAACTGCGTAGCCGACCAGATGCAGAACATGCCCGAGGCCCGGCTGCTGCCGGAGACGCCTGAACAGGAACAACTGGCGATGGATCTGCAGGATGCGGTGCAATATATCTGCTACGTCGTCAACGATTATGAAAGGCTGCACAGGAGAAGGGCAGAAGACCTTTATGGCCCCGGAACAGCCATTACACAGGTAACCTGGGACCCTGACATGGCGATGGGAAAAGGCGATATTGCCCTGATCCGCTGGCCGGTGGAAGCCTTTTTGTGGGACCCGAAGTGCGAGGATATTCAGGATGCACGCGCTGTGATTAAGGTGAGCTGGCATCCGATGAGCTGGTACAGAAGCCATTATCCTGAGGCGGCCCCATATATCAGCGCCGAGGAAGGATCCTACAACGACGTGGGGATGCCGCAGGTACAGAAGGACCGCACGGGGACGGATGAACCCAGGGCTATGCTTCTGGAATACTGGTACCGCACATATGACGCCGGAAAACACCGATACAGCATCCACGTCGCATACTGTGCCGGTGGCGCGCTGCTGGACCATCGGGAAAATGTGTATATGCATGGGATGTACCCCTTTGTGATAGACAAGCATTCCAACATCGAGGGCTGTCTGGTGGGCGAGGGCATGGTGATGGAACTGGTGCCCATGATGCGCTACATCAACAAGTACGCGCGCTACATCGACACGAACCTTCGGATGTCCTCCAAGGCGCGGATGCTGGTGCGCAAAAACAGCGGAATTGACCGCGGGGCCCTGGCGGACTGGAACGAGGACATGATCGAGGGCGACAGCGTCGTACAGGGCGAGGACTGGAACTGGATGCAGCACGCCCCGCTCAATGGCATGATCGTGCAGCAGATGCTGCAGATGCAAAATGACCTGAAGCAGGACAGCGGCGCCAACCAGTTTACCAGAGGCGAGACGACGGCCGGTGTGGTTTCAGCCAAAGCCATCAACTCACTTCAGGAGGCCGGTGGGAAAATTACCGGTATGCATACCGACACCCTCAATGATGGTTACAAACGGATTGTGGAGCAGGTGCTGTGGCTGATGGCCGAGTTTTACGACGGTGAGCGTATGCTGTTTATTACAGGGCAGGATGGAAAAACACGGGAAGTTAGCCTGGACCCGCGCAAGTACTTCAGACTGAAGAAAAAAGGAGAGCTGGCCCCGCCTCCCTACATGGTGCGCATCGAGATCAATCGGAGAGACCCCGTGCAGATTGAGGCACAGAACAACATGTTCATGCAGGCATACACCATGGCGGCTCAGGCTGAGCAGTACTTCCCGCTGTCCGCGCTGTTCAGGCTGATGAATTTCACCGGGAAAGAGCGGCTGATGCCGGTAGTGCTGGAGGCGGAAGAAAAGCAGCAGGCAATGCAGCAGCTTCAGCAGCAGAACCAGCAGCTGGTGGAACAGCTGGCCAAAATGCAGAAGGAGAATGACAACCTCCGCGTTACCGGAACGCAGATGACCAACGCACTCGCGAGCATTGGGGCCACCAGTGGCGGAGGCGCGGCCATTCAGCCGGGTGGAAAGGTCGCTCAGGCGGGCGGCGGACCGGGAACGCAGGCAGCTTTGGTGAACAGAGCGCGTGAAACAATGGCAGGAAAGCCTGCGATGTAGTCATCGCGGGCTTTTTTGATACAAAACTCATGACCCCATGTTTCCATGGAGCCATGTAAAAAATGGAGGACACTATGAACGAGAATACGGTCGAAAACATGGAACAGGGGAACGTGCTGGACGACGCGGCATTGGCCCCGGCCGAGCCACAGGCGGAGCCTATTTCTGCGATAGCGCAGGAAGGAGCTTCTGACACAAGTGAGAGCAGGGAGGGCGCTCAACCTCCCGCAACGGAGCCCGGATGGATCAAAGGCAGGGTGGATAAAGCGGTGCGCAAGGCAATAGCCGAAACCGAGCAGCGCATGACGGCCCAATTTCAGGCCACATTGGCACCGTTGTACGAGAGCATGATGGAACGTCAGGCGGACGACCTTGTTAAAACCGGGGAGTTCCGCACCAAAGAGATCGCCCTTGAATATGTGCGCCTGAAAAACGGGCAGCCGGTCGTGCCTCAGGCACAGCCGGCATCTGCGCCCGAAAGGGACGCGCAGGGACGTTTCGCACCCGCACGACAGGAGCCCCGTGCGGATGACCAGAGCGATCCGGTCGCGCAGGCCCGGGCGGACCTTCTGGCCCGTCAGGCCTCGAAGATCAAGGCCAGCCAGGGGCTTGACGTAATGCAGGCGTTCAACGCCAATCCCGACTACAGGCAAAAGGTGCTCAGCGGCGAGTGGGACTTCCATGAGGTCGCTGACGCCATGCGGCAGGAAGGCGAGCCGTACCGCCGCACACCCCCTTCCCCCATGAGATCACCCAACGGCGCAGCACCCGGCAAATTTGATGTGGCCAGCATGAGCGACGCCCAGTTTGCCAAGCTCCAGGCTGCTCTGGCCGCGGGGAAGATCTTTGACGCAATGAAGTAAAGGAGAAAGAGAAATGGCTGTTTTTGATAACCTCAACTATACCTATTCCCCCGGAGTAGCCCCGTCCGTGGTGCAGTATTACGACCGCGCGGTGCTGCCCAACATGAAGCCCGAGATGGTGCATAACCGGGACGCGCAGAGGCGGACGCTGCCCGAGCACAACGGCAAGACCATCCAGTTCCGCCGCATTACGGCGCTGCCCGCCATCACCACGCCCCTGATCGAAGGCGTGACGCCTGAGGGCCAGACCATGCAGGAAACCTGCTTTACCGCCATGGTGAAGCCCTACGGCGGCCACATCGAAGTGACGGATGAGATGAACTTCTATCTGCTGGGGCCCAAGCACAAGGAGGCGGCAGATTCGCTGGCCGACCAGGCGGCCCTGTCCCTGGACACGATCAGCCGAAACGCCCTCAACGCCGGCATGAACGTGCAGTACGCGGGCAGCAATACCAGCCGTGGCACGATCACCTCCAGTGACAAGCTGACCTATCAGGACATCAAGAAGGCCGTTCGCACGCTGCGCCGCGCCAATGCCAAGCCCTTCCCGGACGGCTTTTTCCACGGCATCACCCATACGGACGTGTACTTCGACCTGACCAGCGACAACATGTGGGTGGACGTGGCTAAGTATCAGGACAAGCAGAAGGTGGAAAAGTACGAGCTGGGCACGATCTACAAGTGCAAGCTGTTTGAGTCTACCAACGCCATGATCTTCCGGCCCCAGACCTATCTCTACGGTACGACCGCGGAAATTGCCGCCAGTGCGGACTACAACGCCGATGAGCGGTATCTGACCACGGGGGCCACCATCAGCCCGGATGACGCCCGGGCCCTGACCGGAATGCTGGTGAACGTACAGTACACCGACACTTCCAATAATGTAACGACTCCCATGTGCATCGAGAAGGTGGACTGCAAGCAGGGCCGCATCTACTTCCGTTGGGCTCCCGCCAAGACCATCACCGACAACTGGACGGCGGCGAAGTCCCTCAAGATCGTGCCCTACGGCGGCGGCGCGAGCGGCTGCGACGTGTACTCCACGCTGGTCTACGGTGAGAACTCCTACGGTTCGGTAGAGCTGGAGGGTGGCGGCCGCAACGTGCGGATCATCATCAATCCTCCGGGCTCCGCCGGCGCCGACGATCCGCTGGAGCAGCGCGGCACCATCGCCTGGAAGGTCAAGGGCTTTTGCACGGTGATCCTCCAGGACGACTTCATCGTTCGAATCGAAAGCGGCGCGAGCGTGTAACCGGGCAGGGAGCTGCCGCTTGAGGCAGCTCCTTTTCCCTGCAAACATGAAAGGAGTGACTTGTGATGAGCGCAACGAAAAAGACCGGGGATCTCCAGATGCCCCAGATAAACGACGGCATCACGTCGGTAACCCCCGTTGAGCAGCCCAACAATGATGTGCCCAGGGTGTTGGTGAATATCCCTGTTCCTCTTGACGCGGAGGATAAAAGCGTGAAAATTGACCCTTATGAGCACGTTACCATCAACGGGCAGAAGCCCGTGTATGTCAAGCGCGGTGAGCCCGTGGAGGTGACGATCCCGGTCTATTTGCAGCTGCGCAACAAATACCCTCGGCTGTAAAGGGGCGAAGCGGACATGACGGTTTTTCACATCAAAAATGAGGTCATGTTCCAGACGAACAATGACGCAGATGATCTGGGTGACTTCCTGCCCTACCTGATGGACTACATCAATGAAGGGTATGACCGGCTGGCATATGCCTACGCGGGAATGCATCTGGAGAATGGCAGCGAATATCCTCCGCTGGCATCTGACCTGGAAGAGCCACTGCTGCCGGAATGGACACACCATGCACTGGTGGACTGGGCTACATGGCTGGTGTACCGCAACGGAAACCCGCAGAAGCAAAACCGGGGGTACCCGTATCGGGCTGCGTTTGAGGAGATACTGGGGAAAATTACAGCCGAAGGTGGAAAATTCGGAAGGACCAGACATTTCAGGAATATTCCGAGGTGACGGACGATGGCGAGCTTCAACACGCTGAATACCTATGACGCCAGCGCGCGGATTCCGGAGTTCAAGGGACTGATGCAGTACGGGGACGGCCTGAACACGGACCCCCGATACGCAGCGGAGGAAAAGAATCTGGAAACCATCGGTGGCGTGCTGCAGCCCGCCGCGGCCTGTGAGGCCCTTCCTCCCACGCTGCCGGCGCCCATCGAGACGCTTGCGCTGCTGCACCGGAGGTGGCACACGCAGAGCGACGAAAAGAACATCCTGATCGCCGCGTCGGCGGGTAAGTTATACGCCATGCTGCCGAGCGCAGACGAATGGACGGAGTTGGCCTGCCCGGAGGGGGTAGCGGCTTTTGAGAGCAACAACTGGAGCTGCGTGACGTATGAGATCAACCCGGAGGGCAGCGACGCGAGCGTGGACGTGTTGCTGATGTCCAACGCACTGGACGGCATGGTGATGGTGCGCGGGGACACACTGGTGGTAGAAACGGTCAAAACGCCCAAGAAATTCGGTGTGATCGAGAGGTACGCGGAGCGCATCTGGGGTGGGGCGATCACGGAGGACCCAGACCAGCTGGTCTACTCCGCGCCCTACGACCCGACGAACTGGGAGGCCAATGTGGAGATCCCGGAGGACGGGGCGGGCGACATCAGCCAGCCGAGCTGGGATGGCGACAGCTTCACGGCGCTTAGGTCCTTCGGCAGTCAGCTGATTGCCTTCAAGAAAACGCGGGTGTGGCGCATTCTGGGGACGGACCCGGGCGAGTACACCTTCAAGGAGCAGTACGGCGGCGGCGCGCCCTATGAGGGCACCATCGCGGTCGATACCGAGCGTATCCTGATGCTGAGCAGGCGCGGGGTGGTGGTGTACGACGGCTTGGCGGTGAGCCCGTTCCAGCAGGAATATACCAGGGGCGTATGGGAACGGGTGAACGCCGGCGCGCTGGGCAATGCCTGCGCGGCCATCTGGCACGAAAAATACTACTGTGCGCTTCCCCTTGACCAGAGTGAGAGCAACAACGCGGTGTTGGTATACAACCCGGTGGACGGAACATGGCTACTGCGCGAGGATGTGCAGGTGGAGCGCTTTTTGCCGACGGAGGATGTGCTGTATTTTACCAGCGCGACCACACCCGGGCGCATCTGGAAATGGGGAGAGGACAGCTGGGAAACCGGTATTGCGACCCAGGCGGAAACCTACTGGGCGACGCCGTGGAATGACCTGAACTACCGGCAGATCGTCAAGGGCGGGTTCGAAGTGTACTTGCTGTGCGAGGTGCAAAACGCGCCCGTGACCCTCTCCATTTCCATCCAGACGGAGAAGAAAATCAAGACGAAAACCTATACCATAAAGCCCCTGACCGATATGGAGCGCCGAAAAGGAAAAGGGCACAAGCAAAAGCGCCTTCATTTTGGCGGTACGGGGCGGCGCTTCCGGCTGATGATACAGAGTCCGCAAAACAGCCCGGTGTGGCGGCTGATCGGCGGCATCCTGATTGTGACGGAGACAGACCCGGATTAAGGAGGACGTATGAGCGGTTCCTATTCGACCATTCATCAACACGAGCCGCTGCGCGCCCCGGCCGGTTGGGATCAGAGCGAAAAACGGTTGATCGCACAGCTTGAAGAGATTTTCGATGACCTGTACAGCCGGTTCAATCGGATCAAGGAGACGGATCTGGGGCAAGACCTGCGGGTAAAGATCGAAAACAGCAGTCAGGGCGTCGTTGACATAAAGGTGGACCTTGAAGGCCTGAGCACCACTGTGAGTGGAATCGGCGGGAATGTAACAACCCTCACCCAGACGGTGAGCGGCCTGTCCACGAAGGTAGAGGACACAGCAACCGGACTTTCTTCACTGGCAGAGCAAACCGCAGAGGGGCTTAGGACAAAGGTATCCAGCGGAGATATCGCCTCCACGCTTAATCAGACGCCGCAGAGTGTGCTGGTGGACGCCGGAAAGATCAACCTGAGTGGATACGTGACCATCACAGGGCTTTCAGCAAGCGGTACGACGCAGATTGACGGCGGGCGCATTACGACGGGAAAGGTCAGCGCGGAGCGGATCGACGTTGACAAGCTGTATGTAAAGCACCTTAGCGGTGCGGATGGCACGTTCACGGGCGAGTTGAGCGCTGCAGGCGGAACCTTTACCGGAAGCCTGAGCGCCGCTAGCGGGACCTTTCAGGGTACGCTCGTTGCTGCCAATGGCGTTTTTGCCGGCGATCTGATGTGCGCTGCGGACAACGGGTACACCATCAGTATCGGCCTCGTGGACGGGTACGCGGAGCCGAGCATTTATCCCAGTGGGTATAAGGTAGGCAACGTCGGCACGCGTTATCACGCCTTCGACTACATGTTTGCCAATCATTTTGAAGATCCTTCCAGCATTCGCTTCAAGCAGGACGTGCAGGATGTGACGGATGATGACTACGATCTGATGGCGCTGCGCCCGATCACCTACAGGCTGAAGAAGGATGCAAAGGGTAAACGGAGCCTTGGCTTTATTGCCGAGGAAGTGTATGAAAGCTGCCCCATGCTGGTGGACTGCGATGAGAAGGGCCTGCCAAGCGCGCTGGAATACAGCCGGTTCACGGTGATTGCCATACGGGAGATCCAGAAGCTCAGACGCGTGGTTGCCGGGCTTGAGAAGCGAATCAAGGCGCTGGAGGAGAAGCAATGAGGAATATCGACCTTTCCTTTGAAGCCTGCGACGATGCGATGATCTGCATCGGCAAGCAGGGAGAAAATAGAGCGGTTTGCGTGCGCATCGACTGCCGGGAGACACTTTCCGAGCATGAGGGAGCGAGTGCGCTGATCAAAGTGGAAAACGCGAACGGCGTGGTTTACCCCGGGCAGGCCGAGTTAACGGATGGTGTGCTGGGATGGACGATCACCAAGAGTGATACCGCTTACGCGGGCCTTGGCAAGGCGCAGATTGAATTGACTGGCCCAAACGGAGAAGTGATAAAAACCGCCATCATACAAACTGGTGTGCTTGAGTCCCTGCAAGGCGCCGGCGAGACGCCCGATCCGGTACAGGACTGGCTGGAAGAGGCGGTTGAGAAGCTGCAGGCGCTTACGGGAGCTGTAGATGATGCTTTTGCGGCAGCCAGCGCGGCAGACGCCGCAGCTTCCGACGCCATCCTGGCTGCCGGGGATGCGGATGACGCAACGGACGCGGCCAATCAGGCCGCTGCCACGGCCAATGTGGCAGCCCAGCGCGTGGAGGACGCCATCGACGGCGCGGCGGATGCGGCGGACGCTGCCAACGCGGCGGCTGCCCTGGTGGATGGGGCCATCGCGGCCAGCGAGCAGGCCACGCAGGGCGCAGAGGCCAGCGCGGCAGCGGC